>NZ_JBEXZD010000150.1:0-15878 GCF_040628575.1 Streptomyces sp. NPDC006393 | reverse complement strand
ATGTGCGACCGCATCTACACGATGGCCGCGGGCCGCCTGACCGGCGAGGTGCCGCGCGCCGAGGCGACGCAGGAGTCTCTGATGCGCCTGATGACGAAGGACAAAGAGGTAGCGCGATGAGTACGGACGTGACGAAGACCCCGGCAGCGGCGCCGCCGGGCAAGGGCGGGGCCGCGGTCGCGGAGGGCGGGCTGCTGCAGCTCGTCGTGGACGGTCTGCGCCGCAACATGCGCCAGTACGGCATGCTGATCGCGCTCGGGCTGCTCATCGTGGTGTTCGCCGTGTGGACCGACGGCACCCTGGTCACCCCGCACAACGTCTCCAACCTGGTACTGCAGAACGCCTATGTGCTGATCCTCGCGATCGGCATGATGCTGGTGATCATCGCGGGCCACATCGACCTGTCCGTCGGGTCGCTGACGGCGTTCGTGGGGTCGACGGCCGCGGTGCTCATGGTCAACAACGACGTCTCCTGGCCGATCGCCCTGATCGTGTGCCTGGTGATGGGCGGTGCGGCCGGTGCCTTGCAGGGCTGGCTGATCGCGTACGGCGGCATACCGTCCTTCATCGTGACGCTGGCCGGCATGCTGGTGTGGCGCGGACTCACGGAGATCCTGCTCAAGGGGCAGACCCTCGGCCCCTTCCCGTCCAGCATCGGCGACCTGGGCAACGGCTTCCTGCCGGAGGTCGGCCCGAACACCAACTACCACAACCTGACGCTGCTGTTCGGCATCCTGCTCGCCGTGGCCGTGGCCTGGCAGGAGGTGCGCGACCGGCGCAGGCAGCGGGAGTTCTCCCTCGATGTGGTTCCCCGCAATCTGTTCATCCTGAAGCTGATCGCGATCGTCGCGGCCATCGCCGTGGTGACGCTGCTCCTGGCCAGCTACAAGGGTGTGCCGATCGTGCTGCTGATCCTCGGCGCCCTGGTGGTCGGCTACGGCTATCTGATGCGCAACTCCGTCTTCGGCCGCCACATCTACGCCATCGGCGGCAACCTGCCGGCGGCGAAGCTCTCCGGCGTCAAGGACAAGAAGGTCACCTTCTACGTCTTCCTGAACATGGGCGTGCTCGCGGCCCTGGCCGGTCTGGTGGTCGCGGCCCGGCTGAACGCCGCCTCGCCGAAGGCGGGCCTCAACTTCGAACTCGAGGCGATCGCCGCGTCGTTCATCGGCGGCGCGTCCATGAGCGGCGGTGTCGGTACCGTGCTCGGCGCGATCATCGGCGGTCTCGTCCTCGGCGTGCTGAACAACGGCATGAACCTGCTGGGTGTCGGCTCCGACTGGCAGTCGGTGATCAAGGGCCTGGCCCTGCTCGCCGCAGTCGGCTTCGACGTCTGGAACAAGCGCAGGGGCGGGCGCTAGTACCGCACGGCACCCGCTCGTACGAAACGCACGACCGGTCCACGGGGCTGACCGCTCGCCCCGTGGACCGGGCCCTCACCGCACCTTCGTCGACTGGAGAGCCACCTCATGACTACGAGCAGACGCGCCGTCCTCGCAGGAGCCGCCGCCGCGGGCATCGCGATGACGGCCGCGGGCACGGCTTCGGCCCACGACCGCAGGGCCCCTTCCAAGGAGCTGTTCGGCACACTCGCCGACGGCACGAAGGTCCACCGCTGGTCGCTGGCGAACGGCGGCACCCGGCTGAAGGTCCTCTCCTACGGCGGCATCGTCCAGTCGCTGGAGATCCCGGACCGCCACGGCCGGTACGCCAACGTCTCCCTGGGCTACGACAACCTGGAGGCGTACGTCAAGGGCACCACCTTCTTCGGTGCCACCATCGGCCGCTACGGCAACCGCATCGCCAAGGGCCGCTTCACCCTGGACGGCAAGGCCTACCAGCTCTCCGTCAACGACGGCGAGAACAGCCTGCACGGCGGCGCGCAGGGCTTCAACACCAAGGTGTGGGACATCGAGCCCTTCACCTCCGGCTCGGACGTCGGCCTGCGGATGTACTACACGAGCGCCGACGGCGAGATGGGCTACCCCGGCACGCTCCGGGCGAAGGTGACGTACACGCTCACCCGGAACGGCGACTGGCGCATCGACTACGAGGCCACCACCGACAAGGCGACCGTCGTCAACCTCACCAACCACACCTACTACAACCTGGCGGGCGAGGGCAGCGGCACCATCTACGACCACGAGCTGTGGCTGGCCGCCGGCCGGTACACCCCCACCGACTCGGGTCTGATCCCCACCGGCGAGCTGGCCCGGGTGGCGGGCACCCCCTTCGACTTCACCCGGGGCAAGCCGATCGGCCGGGACATCCGCGTCGGCCACCCGCAGCTGGTCACCGCCAAGGGCTTCGACCACAACTTCGTCCTCGACAAGGGCGTGACCGCGGCCCCGGTGCACGTGGTCACCCTGCGCGACCCGGAGTCCGGCCGCACCCTGAGGATCTCCACCGACCAGCCCGGCGTGCAGTTCTACTCCGGCAACTTCCTCGACGGCACCCTGGTCGGCCCCGCCGGTCACACCTACCGTCAGGGCGACGGCCTGGCCCTGGAGACCCAGCACTTCCCGGACTCCCCGAACCAGGCGGGCTTCCCGTCGACCGTGCTGCGTCCGGGCCAGACGTACCGGTCGACGACCGTCCACTCGTTCGACGCCTGACCAGGGTCAAGTCGCCCTCGTACCTCCTGCGTTGAACGGCACCGTCCGGACCACCGTATGTAAGGGCGGCCCGTGCTCCCCCGCACGGGCCACCCACGGACGGAGGTTCTCTTGGCCGGCAACGTCACCTCGCTCTTCCGCGGCCCGTCGGCGCACAGCCCCTCGATGGCGGCGCTGACGCGTGCGGGCGGCGACGGGGAGGGCGGCCCGGTCGACTTCTGCATACCGTGCAACCCGTACTTCCCCACGCCCGCCATGTTCCAGGAGATGGCGGCCGGGCTGCGCGAGATCCTCACGTACTACCCGAGCGGCGCCGAGACGATCACGGCGGAACTGTGCGACCTGCTCCAGCTCCCCCCGCAGTGCGTCGCCATGGGCAACGGCTCCACCGAGCTGATCACCTGGATCGACCACCTTCTGGTCCGCGAGTCCCTCGCCGTCCCCGTCCCCACCTTCGGCCGCTGGACCGACCAGCCGATGGAGACCGGCAAGCGGGTCGACATGTTCCCGCTCCAGGAGGCCGGCGGCTTCGCCCTGGACCTGGCGGGCTACGCCGAGTTCATCCGCAGGCGCGGCACCCGGGTCGCGGTCGTGTGCAACCCGAACAACCCCGACGGCGGCTTCCTGCACAAGCAGGCACTGGTGCAGTTCATGGACGCCCTGGCCGACCTGGACCTGCTGGTGATCGACGAGTCCTTCCTGGAGTTCGCCGACGCCGAGGCCGAGCCCAGCGTGGTCCAGGAGGCCATGCTGCGCCCCAACGTGATCGTCCTGCGCAGCCTCGGCAAGAACTTCGGGCTGCACGGCATCCGCTTCGGCTACCTGGTGGCGAACCCTGCCCTGGCCGGCCGCGTCCGCGCCGCGCTGCCCAAGTGGAACCTCAACTCCTTCGCCGAACACGTCGTCTTCATGCTGAGGGAGCACGGCGCCGAGTACCGGCAGAGCCTTCAGCAGGTGCGCCGCGACCGCCTGGAGATGGCCGGCCACCTCTCCACGCTGCCCGGTCTGACGGTGTACCCGTCCCAGGGCAACTTCCTCTTCGTACGCCTTCCCGTGGGCGCCGAAGGGACCGTGGTCCGCGACCGGCTGCTCACCGAGCACCGGATCCTGGTCCGCGAGTGCGGCAACAAGATCGGTTCCTCCAGCCGCTTCCTGCGGCTCGTGGTGCGCCCCGAGGTGGACGTGCGTCGCCTGGTGTCCGCCCTTGAACAGGTGCTCTACGGGACCAGGAGGGGAGCCGCCGTACCCGAGCGGGCCACCGGGACCGGCTACAGCTCGGGTACGGCGGCGGTGGACCGGCTGATGAGCCAGACCAACGGGTCCGGCGCGCGGCTCGCCGCTCAGGCCGCCGCCGGACCCGTCCCGGCCGTCGGCACCGGCATGCCGCTCCCCGCCGCCGTGCCCGCCGCACCCGCGGCGGGGCCGGGCGTCGGGATGCCGATGCCGGCGGCAGCCCAGGCCGCAGCGATCCAGCCCCCGCTGCCGGCGGCTCCGCTGCCGACAGCTCCCGCACCGGCCCCCGCACCCGCACCGATGCCCACGCCGACCCAGATCCCGGTACCGGTACCGGTACCGGTCCCCGCGCCCGTGCCCGCCCCCGCCCCCACGCCTTTCCCCGCACCGGCTCCGGCACCGGCGGCCACCTCCATGCCCGTGCCCGCCGCGACGCCGTTTCCCGCCGCCACGCCGTTCCCGGCCCCGGCGGCGGCCGGTCCGACCCCGCCCGGTGTTCCGGCCCGGGGCGGCCTGACCGCCGCCCAGGTACGCGGTATGACGGCCCCGGCCACCGCCCCCGGCCTGGCCCCCGCACCCGCGACCGGCTGGCCCGGCGCGCAGAGCCGGCCGACCGACCGGAGCTGGCCGGACGCGGCCGGGATGGGCCAGGCGGGCTAGGCGGGCCAAGGGCCTCAGGCGTCCCCGGCCAACGGCCTCACGGGCATACGGGCTCACGGACTCACGGAACGTACTCCACCTTCACCGGCGCGGTGTTGTTCCGCTGGTCCGGGTCGACGGACGGGTCGGAGTGGGCCGTGACGCTGCCGCGCGCTCCCTCGACGCGCCTGTCGATGCGGACGCGCATCACCGTGCCGGGCGGCTCCGGGCCGGGGCAGACGGCGCGGCCCTCCTTGTCCGGGTCCGGGTAGCAGTAGGGGATGTCGCTCGAGTGGGACTCGGGGGGTACGTCGATCAGGGTGACGCCCTGGGGGAGGGTCACCAGGAGACTGCCCGACCGGCCGGGCGGGGTCCAGCCGTCACCCATGGGGTAGGGGACGGTGATCTCGAGCACCTGCCCGACCTTGCCCTTGATGGTGAAGCCGACGGCCTCCACGTCGTCCTTCTGCGTGGTCTCGAACGACAGCCTCCCACCCGCGAACTCGCTGCGCCGCAGGTCCACACCGGTGAACGCGCTGCCGTCGACGGGCCGCAGCCGCAGGGGAGCCCCGCTGCCGCGCGGGGCGGACGCGGGCAGCCGTGACAGCACGTCGCCGGTGCGTGCCTCCGGGCCGGCGATGGCCGTGACCGGGCCGTCGGTCTCGTACGCCGCCCCCGCGGGCAGCGACCCGGAAAGGTCGCACCAGGCGAAGGTGGCGGCGCCGGTCGCCTTGTTTTGACTTGCTCCTCGGGCTGAAGCCCGAGGATTCTGGCCTTCCGGTCCGGTACTCGTGTCGCTACGCGGCACGGACCCCGGTTTGGATTCCGTGGCTTCCTGCTTCACCGCGCTGTGCCGGAACATGTTCCGGTCTTACCTGCGCTCCACAGGCTGTCACCGCCAGTCCGGCGGCCTTGATGTTCTTCGCGGCGTTGTGGTCCCGGTCGTGGACCGTGCCGCAGGCCGGGCAGGTCCACTCCCGCACCTTGAGGGGTTTAGGACCACCTGGGTGGCCGCAAGCCGAGCACACCTGGCTGGTGGGCTCGAAGCGGCCGACCTTGACGAGGGTGCGCCCGTACCGGGCGGCCTTGTAGGCGAGCATGTTCACGAACTGGGACCAGCCCGCATCGTGCACGCTTTTGGCCAGCCGGGTGCGCGCCAGTCCGCTGACCGCCAGGTCTTCCACGGCGACCGTTTGGTTTTCACGGATCACTTTGGTGGAGAGCTGGTGGTGGAACTCGCGGCGCGCGTCGGTGACCTTGGCATGAGCTCGGGCGACCTTCAGGCAGGCCTTTTCCCGGTTCTTCGATCCCTTCTGCTTGCGGGACAACTCCCGTTGGGCCTTCTTGAGTTTCTTCTCCGCGCGGCGCAGGAACCGCGGGGAATCGATCTTCGTGCCGTCGGACAGCACCGCGAAGTGGGTCAGACCCAGGTCGATGCCCACGGCCTGGTCGGAGTCGGGCATGCGGGCTGCGTCGGCGGCCGGTTCGGTGTCGATGACGAAGGAGGCGAAGTACCGGCCCGCCGCGTCCTTGATCACGGTGACACTGGACGGCACACACGGCAAAGACCGTGACCACCTGATGCGCACCTCACCGATCTTCGGCAGGCTCAGCCGGCCGACCTCGGTGATCTTCCAGCGGGCGTTCGCGGTGAACCGGACCGCTTGCCTGTCGTCCTTGCGGGACTTGAACCGCGGAGCACCCAGCTTCGGACCCCTGCGCTCGCCCTTGAGGGAGGCGAAGAAGTTCCGGTATGCACTCTCCGCGTCCCGCAGCGCCTGTTGCAGGACCACCGCGGAGACCTCGCCCAGCCAGTGCCGCTCGCGCGTCTTCTTCGCCTCGGTGACCAGCGCCCTGGACAGGACGGCAGCGGTGGGAAACGGCTCACCGGCCGCCCGGGCCCGCTCCCGCGCCGCGATCGCGTCGTTGTACACCACCCGCGCGCACCCGAACGCCCGGGCCAGCGCGATGCGCTGACCAGGCGACGGTTCGAGACGGAAGGCATACCGAAGCTGCATGATCCGGACGCTAGCACCCGTCACCGACAGTCCGGAGCGAATCAGCCGAATCCAGCTCCGCTGGAACGATCGGGAGACGTGGAGCGTCGCAACCGCCCGATCCGCCAGACCCCCAGGGTCAACGTCGGTGCACCGCGATTGCATCATGTGGCCTCCGGGGCCATGGAGAATGGCGCCAGCGCACGCCGTAAGATCCGCCCGGGAGGCACACCTTTGGCGCTCAGCAGACGTACATTCGGCGCCCTCGCCGGCACTGCCGCGCTCGGTCTGGCCCTGGGCGGCAGCGGCGGGCCGGCGGCGCCGTCGGCCTACGCGGCGCGCGAGGTGCCCACGGGCCCGCCGCCGCCGGCGCCGAGCGCCGACGGGCGGCGCCACACCGTCGGGTTCGACCACTACTCGCTGCTGGTGGACGGCCGGCGGCTGGTGCTGTGGTCCGGCGAGATGCACCCCTTCCGGCTGCCCAGCCCCTCGCTGTGGCGGGACGTCCTCCAGAAGATGCGCGCCCACGGCCACAACGCCGTCAGCATCCACGTGTCCTGGAACTACCACTCCCCCGCCCCCGGCCGGTACGACTTCACCGGGGTCCGGGACCTGGACCTGTTCCTGCGCACCGCCGCCGAGACCGGGCTGTACGTCGTCCTGCGCCCCGGGCCCTACATCGGCGCCGAGATCGACGGCGGCGGCTTCCCCGGCTGGCTCGCCACCACCGGGGGCAGGGCGCGGACCGCCGACCCGGCCTACCTGAAGCACGTCGACGAGTGGCTGACCCACGTCGACGCCATCGCCGCCCGGCACCTGTTCACCCGGGGCCGCGGCACGGTCCTGCTCTACCAGATCGAGAACGAGTACGACGCGTACGTCCACGACGCCACCGGCCGCGCCTACATGTCCCACCTGTACAAGAAGGTGCGCGCCGACGGCATCGACGTCCCCCTCTTCCACAACGACAAGTCCAGGAACGGCTACTGGACGCCGGGGACCTTCGACACCGGCGGGGAGAAGGGGCGGTGGCTGTACGGGTTCGACGGGTACCCGTCTCCGTCGACGACCCCGCCCGACTGGGGGAGGTTCGGCGGGGGAGGAAGGACCGGCGGAGCCACCGCCAGTCCCCGCACACCCGGCTTCGTGCCGGAGTCCGGGGGCGGCTGGTCCGACCCGTGGGGCGGGCACTGGTCCAAGGGCGAGGGCTACGAGGCGTCCCGGCGCACCCGCGACGCGGCGTACGAGCGGCGCTTCCACCTGACCAACCTCGCCAACGGCATCACCCTGCACAACGTCTACATGACCTTCGGCGGCACCTCCTGGGGCTGGCTGCCCGCGCCGGTCGTCTACACGTCGTACGACTACGGGGCCGCCTTCACCGAGGGACGACAGCCCACCGACAAGCTCGTGCCGATGCACCAGATCGGGCACATGCTCCAGCGCGTCCCGGACTTCGCCAAGCTGGACCGGGCGCAGGACGTCAAGGCGGCCGGGCTGACCACCTACCACCTGAAGAACCCGGACACGGACGCGCACGTCTATGTGCTGCGCAACGACGGCGACAAGGAGGTGTCGTCCACGCTGCGCGCCGGCGGCGAGGACCTTCCGGTGACCGTGCCGGGCCGGGACGCCCGGCTGCTGGTGGCCGGGCTGTCGCTGGGGCGGCGCAGGGTGCGGTACGCCACCGCACAGCCGATGCTGTTCCAGGCCGCCGGGCGGCAGGACGTCGCCGTGTTCTGCGGCCGGCGCGGCGACATGGCGCGCGTGGTCCTCGAGTGCGACGAGGAGCCGCTGGTCACCCGGATGAGCCAGCAGGCCGCGTACGTCCACGACCGGGGCCTGCTGCGGGTGACGGTCCCGCTGGGCGCGGGCGGGCTGATCGGGGTCCGGGTGGAGGGCGGCGACGGGGTCGACCGGCCGCTGCTGCTGCTCTTCGCCGACGAGACGACCTCCCTGCGCCTGTGGCCCTACGACACCCCGTCCGGGTCCCTGCTGGTGTACGGCCCGAAGCTGCTGCGCACCGCCGCCCTGTCCGGCTCCACCGTTCATCTGACCGGTGACACGGTGGAGGCGACCGGCCTGGAGGTATGGGGGCCGCGGGGCATCGACGGTGTGACGTGGAACGGCCGGGCGGTGCGCACGAGTGCCACCGGCTCGGGCAGCCTGCGTGCCGCCGCCCCGCTGGCCGGTGTGCCGAAGGTGGAGCTGCCCGCGCTCGGCGGCTGGCGGATGCGCACGGAGAACCCGGAGGCCGGGCCGAGCTTCGACGACTCCGCCTGGCAGGTCGCCGGCAGGACCGCCTCGCACAGCACCACCGCCGTCCCCGCGGGGCAGCCGGTGCTGTTCGCCGACGACTACGGCTTCCACTACGGGGACGTCTGGTACCGGGGCACCTTCACGGACGCCACCGGCGTCGAGTCGGTCTCCCTCGCCCACAGCACCGGCACCCAGGGGCTGCTGATGGCGTGGCTGGACGGGGAGCCGCTGGGCACGCACCGGATGCCGGTGCCGGACGGCGGCACGATCCGCCGGGGCACGTGGACGGACACGGCCGTCCTCCCGGTGCCGCGGCGGCTGCGCACCGGCGGCCGGCACGTGCTGTCGGTGCTGGTGCGGCGGATGGCGCACGACCAGGACGGCAAGGCGCAGGACACGCACAAGGCGGCACGCGGGCTGACCGCGGTCACCTTCACCGGGGGCTCGCCCCGGGTGCGGTGGCGCGTCCAGGGCGAGGCCGCGCCCGACCCCGTGCGCGGCCCGCTGAACAACGGCGGCCTGTACGGGGAACGGGAGGGCTGGCACCTGCCCGGCTTCCCGGACGGCGACTGGGAGCCGGTCGCCTTCCCGCGGGCCGTGCGGCGGCAGGGGGTGACCTGGTACCGGACCACCTTCGAGCTGGCGGTGGACCCGGGCGTGGACGCGTCGGTCGGACTCACCCTGGACGACGACCCGAACCGGGCCTGGCGGGCGCAGATCTTCCTGAACGGCTGGAACATGGGCCAGTACATCAACGACGTCGGCCCGCAGCACACCTTCGTCCTGCCGGGCGGCATCCTGCGCACCCGCGGCACCAACACCCTGGCCCTGGCGGTGCTGTCGGAGCTGACCACGCTGTCGGGTCCGGGGCAGGTACGGCTGACGCTGCTGGGCAGCGCGGCCGGAGGAGTGCCGGTGACACCGGTGCCCTCCCCCGGCCGCTGAGCCGCGAGGCCCGAGGACCGGGGTCCGTCACGCGAGGCGGATCATGTTCCAGGACAGCGGTTCCAGGGTCGCCGAGAGGGTGCCGGCGGTGAGGGCGGTGCCCTCCACCGGGTGCGGGGCGACGCGCCCGGGGTCGGTGAGGGTGTTGCGGGCGTCGGGGTCGGCGTCCGCGAGGGCGCTGTGCTCGACGACCCCGGTCAGGTCCAGGCCGGCCAGGGCGACCTCCAGGGGCAGGGGCTCGGTGCGGGAGCGGTTGACCGCGAAGACGGTCACCGTGCCGTCCTCGGCGCGCACCGCGGTGGCGTGCAGCAGGTCCGTCTCGCCGTACTTGTCCGTCCGGTACGTCGGCGAGTCCACACGCACGTCGAGGACCTGGCCGCGGCCGTACTTCGAGGCCTGCGCGAACGGGAAGAACGTGGTCTGCCGCCAGGCCGGGCCGCCCGGCTCGGTCATGATCGGTGCGATGACGTTGACGAGTTGGGCCAGGCAGGCGACGGTCACACGGTCGGCGTGCCGGAGCAGGGCGATGAGCAGGGAGCCGAAGACGACGGCGTCCAGGACGCTGTAGTTGTCCTCCAGCAGGCGGGGGGCCTCGGGCCAGTCCAGCGCGCTGACCTGGGCGTCCGTCCGGGACATGTACCAGACGTTCCACTCGTCGAAGGAGAGGTTGATCCTCTTCTTCGACTTCAGCCGGGCGCCCACGTGGTCGCAGGTGGCGACGACGTTCTCGATGAAGGACTCCATGTCGACGGCGGAGGCGAGGAAGGAGTCGATGTCGCCGTCGAGCGGCTCGTAGTAGGCGTGCAGCGAGATGTGGTCGACGAGGTCGTACGTCTCCTGGAGGACGGTGGCCTCCCACTCGGCGAAGGTGGCCATGGACTGGCCGGAGGAGCCGCAGGCGACGAGTTCGACGTCCGGGTCGATCTGGCGCATCGCACGGGCGGTCTCGGCGGCGAGGCGGCCGTACTCGGCGGCGGTCTTGTGACCGGTCTGCCAGGGGCCGTCCATCTCGTTGCCCAGGCACCACAGACGGATGCCGAAGGGGTCCTTGTCGCCGTGCGCGATGCGCAGGTCCGACAGCGCGGTGCCGGAGGGGTGGTTGGCGTACTCCTGGAGTTCCAGGGCCTCGGCGACGCCGCGGGTGCCGAGGTTGACGGCCATCATGGGCTCGGCCTGCGGGCCGATCTTCTTCAGGAAGGCGATGTACTCGGACAGGCCGAAGCGGTTGGTCTCCGTGGAGCGCCAGGCCAGGTCGAGGCGGCGGGGG
The DNA here is from genome assembly GCF_040628575.1 of Streptomyces sp. NPDC006393. Taxonomy (NCBI): domain Bacteria; kingdom Bacillati; phylum Actinomycetota; class Actinomycetes; order Kitasatosporales; family Streptomycetaceae; genus Streptomyces; species Streptomyces sp. NPDC006393. The sequence continues at coordinate 4,923 of NZ_JBEXZD010000150.1, read as the reverse complement.
CGCTCATCGACGGGGCCGACGGAGTCCTCCCACTTGTACCCGGAGACGAAGTTGCCGCCGGGGTAGCGGACGGCGGTGACGCCGAGTTCACGGACCAGGTCCAGCACGTCGGTACGCAGGCCGGAGGCGTCGGCGGTGGGGTGGTCCGGTTCGAAGACGCCGGTGTAGACACAGCGGCCGAGGTGCTCGACGAAGGAGCCGAAGAGGCGGGGGTCGACCGTGCCGACGGTGAAGGCGGGGTCGAGGGTGAAACGGGCGGAGCGCATGGGTTCCCTTCGAGGAAGAGGGTGCGGTGGTGGGATCGTGGGGCTGAGGCTGCCGGGCTGAGGCCTTGGGGCTGAGGCGCTGGTGTTGTGGGGCTACTCGAGGGTGGGCCAGCCGTCCTTGGACCACACCAGCCGGTTCAGCCCCAGCTTGGGCGCGCCGTCGTCCTCGGCGTCGTAGTAGTGGTACGCCAGCCAGTCCTGGCCGCCGTCGCGGAAGACCGACTCGCCTCCGGTGCCCGCGTAACGGCCGTGCCCGGCCAGCAGCAGGTCGCCGCCGCCCTCCAGCAGGGGCTTGCCGGTGCTGTCGGTGTAGGGGCCGGTCACCGACGTGGAGCGGCCGACGCGGATCTTGTAGGTGGAGTTCACGCCGGCGCAGCAGGCGTCGTAGGAGGCGAAGAGGTAGTAGTAGCGGCCGTGCCGGACGACGTACGGGCCTTCGACCGCGTACGGGGCGTCGGGGCGGGTGGCCAGATGGTGGACCTCGGCGCCGGGGACCGCCTTGCCGGTGTCCGGGTCGAGTTCCACCATGCGGATGCCGGTCCAGTAGGAGCCGAAGGTCATCCACAGCTTGCCGTCGGCCCGCGTGACCGCGGGGTCGATGGCGTTCCAGGCGTCGGTCGTCTCGGAGGTGAACACCTTGCCGTGGTCGCTCCAGCTGCCGGGCAGGCCGGTGGGGGAGGTGGCGACGCCGATCGCCTCCTGGGTTGCGCCCCAGGAGGAGACGGCGGCGTAGTAGAGCCATTGACGTCCTCGCCTGCCCGAGAGCCGACGATTCCGGCCTGCACCACTTCGTGGTGCATCCGCGGGTTCCTGCTTCATTGGCCCCTGCCACGCCTTACGCGTGGTCTTACACGGGCCTCCACCGGCCTGACTTCCCGCCCGTCCGGCGGTAGGTCCGCCAACGCAATTGGCGGACAAAGTGACTTTAGCAGTGGTGCTACGCCTCGATGAGCCGCCGACGCCTCGACGGCCTAGAGCTACACCCGGAAGAGTGAAGCGTCTCAATGCGGACTCTCCTGGACAGGGTTGGTTCACTGGCCGGCGAGGCCGGTGTGGGCGACGCCCGCGACGATCTGGCGCTGGAAGAAGACGAAGACGACGATCAGCGGCAGGCCGGCCATGAGACCGCCGGCCATGAGCTGGGCCCACTGGATGCCGTAGGAGTTCATGACGGTCGCGATGCCGTTCGGCATGGTCATCAGGTCGGGGTTGTTGGTGACCATGTAGGGCCACAGGAAGTTGTTCCAGCTGGCGATGAAGGTGAAGATGCCGACCGCGGCCAGGGAGGGGCGGGACAGCGGCAGGACGATGGTGAAGAAGACCCGCCAGCGGCCGGCGCCGTCGATGAACGCGGCCTCCTCCAGTTCGCGCGGGATGCCCTGGAAGAACTTGTAGAGGATGTAGACCATCGCGGCGGGCGCGCACTGCGGCAGGATCATGCCCCAGTAGGTGTCGACCATGCCCATCTGCTGCACGGTGGTGAACAGCGGCACGCCGAGCACCGCCGGGGAGATCATCAGGCCCGCCATGACGACGCCCATCAGCACGGACTTGCCGCGGAACTCGGTGCGGGCGAAGCCGTATCCGGCCAGGGCGCTGACCAGCAGCACGACCGTCGTCACACAGACCGACACGACGAGCGAGTTCACGAACCAGTCGGTGATGTTGCCGGTGTCGAAGAGGGCCTTCCAGGCCTGGCCCGTCCAGGACTTCGGCAGCCAGTGCGGCGGTATCTCGGCCGCCTCGGCCTCGGACTTGAGGGAGGTGAACAGGGCCGCGGCGATGGGCGCCACGAAGACGGCGGAGACGACGGCGCCGAGCGCGGTCAGCACGATCTGGCCGGCCGTCCAGGGCCTGCGGGGCTTGAGCCGTATCTGGGTGCTGCTCATCGGGTGCCCTCCTCACGGGTGCGCAGCAGCCACATCCGCGCCAGGGCGACGACTGCGATGAGCACGAAGAAGATGATGGAGATCGCGGAGGCGTAGCCCACGCGGTAGCTGGTGAAACCCTGTTCGAGGGTGTACTGGACGAAGGAGCGGGTGCTGAGCTCCGGTCCGGGACCGAAGTCCATCATCACCACGGCCTGGTCGAACAGTTGCAGCGAGGCGAGGATCTGGAGCGCGACGACCAGGCCGGTGATGTTGCGCAGCATCGGCAGGGTGATGTGCACCATGCGGTGCCATGCGTTCGCCCCGTCCAGCTTGGCTGCCTCGTAGAGGTGGGCGGGGATGCCCTGGAGGGCGGCGAGATAGAGCAGGAAGGAGAAGCCGACCGTCCACCACAGGGTCTCGATGACGACGGCGAGCATGGCGTACGACTTGTCGGTCAGCCAGGGGGTGTCGATGCCGAGGGTCTGGTTGAACAGGCCGATGCCCTGGGTGAACAGCCACTGCCACATGTTGGCCGCGACCGTCGACGGCAGCAGGAACGGCGCGAAGAAGCACAGCCGCCACAGCCACTTGCCGCGTTCGATGTGGTGGGCGAGCATCGCGAGCAGGAAGGCGAGGACGGTGATGCAGGGGACGACGAGGAGGGTGAAGTAGGCGCTGTGGCCGAGCGCCTGCCACATCGCCGAGTCGTTCAGCGCCTCGCGGTAGTTGTCGAGGCCGATGAAGCTCGCGCCGTCGCCGGAGATGTTGGCGTCCGTGAAGCTGAGGTAGACGCCGCGCAGCAGCGGCCAGATCACGAACAGCGCGAAGAGGGCCAGGAACGGGGCGACGAACCAGCCCCCGTGCTGGAAGCCCTGCTTGCGGCGGACGGTCGCGGTGGCCGTGGCGGTCCTCGCCCGGGCCGGCGCGACGACGGTCTCAGCACTGGTCGTCATGCGACCGCACCTCCCTGCGCGGCGGTCTTGCCGTCCATCGGGTTCCTCGAGGCGAGGAGCGTGGTGAGCCGGTCCTTCAGCCGCCGTGCGGCGGCGGCCGGCCTGGCGGAGCCCATCGTCGAGGAGACGACGATCGGGCCGAGGTCCTGGGCGAGGATGCCGGTGGAGCCCGCGAACCACACCTTCGGCTCGGTGGCCTGGTGGTCCATGGCGCTCACGTACTCGTTCTGCGGGGTGAGCTTCTTGTACGCCTCGGTGGACAGGGTCGGCGTGTAGGCGGGGATGTGGCCGCCGGCCGCCCACTGCAGGGCGTGCCGGACGACGTAGGCGGCGAGCCGGTGCGCGGCCTCGTCGGTGGCGCCGCCGCGGCCGGCCTGGTGGGGCAGGACGAAGGAGTGGGACTCGGCGTGGGTGGCCTGCTTGCCGAAGACGGGCGGCAGCGGGGTGGCGCCGTAGTCGAGCTCGGCGCCGGAGAAGACCGGCACCGACCAGTTGCCCTCCCACGTGAAGGGGGCGCCGTTGATGAACTGTTCGCCGGTGGGGGCGCCGGGGATGACATAGCCGTCGGTGACGTGCTGCCGGAGGAACTCCAGGACCTGGGTGGCCTTGTCGGCGTCGAAGGTGACCTCGGTCTTGGCGTCGTTGAACCAGGTGCCGCCGAGCTGGGTGTAGAAGGCGACGAAGAACCACCACTGGAAGTTCTGGTCGTTGGTCCACAGGCCGATGGTCTGAAGGCCCTTCTTCTGGACCTTTCTGGCCCTCTTCAGCACGTCGAACCACTCGGTGGTGGAGGTGACCGGGATCATCCGGCCGTCGTCGCCGAGCAGGTCCGCCTTCTTCAGCACGTCCTTGCGGTAGAAGCAGAGCTGGACGTGGATGTCGAGGGGCAGGGCGTAGAGCGTGCCGTCGATGACGCCGCGGTTCCACAGGGCGGGGTTGTAGTCCTCCTTGCGTACGCCGTACTTGGCGAGGAGGTCCATGTCCCACGGGTCGAGGAGCCGCCCCGGCGAGAAGCCCGCGACCCGGCCGAGGTGCATGACACCGAGGTCCGGTGCGCGGTTGCCGGCGGCGGCCATGGCGAGCTTGGTGTAGTAGGGGTTGCCCCACTGGAGGGTGGAGTCCTTGACCGCGATGCCGGGGTTCGCCTCACGGAAGGCGTCCAGCATGGCGATCATGTTGGAACCGTCGCCGCCGCTGAAGAGGTTCCAGTAGCGCACGCGGGTGCGCGCGCCGGAGGCGAGTGCGTCGGCGCCCGTGCCGAGGGCGGCGAAGCCGAAGCTGCCCGCGACGGCCAGGCCGCCCGCGGTGGCCAGAAGTTGCCTGCGATTCAGGCCAGGTCGTCCCATTGCCTGCCCTTACGTTTCGAGGGTGGGGTGCCCTGTGCCGCGGCGCCGTTCGGTGTCCTCGACGCCCAGCGGTGTTCGATATCTCGAATGCTGCTCGTAAGCTCGAACGGGACCGTAAAGTCGAAGCGCTTGCGCGTCAATGGGTCCGGCAGGACTTTCGAGCAGCTGTGCGCCTCGGGGACCGGCGGCGCTCCGCACCGGTCGTTTCCGGCCGTTCTGAGATCGTTCCCGGTTGAACCACGTCCATCGGGGCGCATGACGTGGACACTTACGTCCACGTAGGCTCGGACGACCGTCCGGCTGGGGGCCGTGCCAGCGAAGACCGACAAGGGGACGAGGAGTGACCGGTGCGTAGGAAAAGGGAGATGCGGCGGCTCGCCGACATTCTCATCGACCCGATCCAGGTGCCGGTGCCCGCCGACCCCGAGGCGCTGTTCACCGCGCTCGTCGACTCGGTCGCCGCGTGGCGGGGCCGTCCGGTCGTCGT
>NZ_JBEXZD010000149.1:0-16077 GCF_040628575.1 Streptomyces sp. NPDC006393 | reverse complement strand
AACCCCGCGGTCATCGCGTTCCTGCGCGAGTACGAGGACGACCTGGTGCTGTGCGTGCACAACTTCTCGCGCTTCGCCCAGCCCACCGAACTGGATCTGCGCGCCTTCGACGGACGTCACCCGGTCGAGCTCATCGGCGGGGTCCGCTTCCCGGCCATCGGTGAACTCCCCTATCTGCTGACCCTGGCGGGACACGGCTTCTACTGGTTCCGGCTCACCAAGGTCGCATCCCGGATCGGCCGACGCGTCTGAGCCTGCGGCCGAGAGAGGAGGAGGCGTGACCATGCCGAAGACCGCATCCCTGCAACCGAGCACCGCGGGCCTGGCCGGGCCCATGGCCTCGCTCGGGTCGCTGCTGCGCGAATGGCTGCCGCGCCAGCGCTGGTTCGCCGGCAAGGACCGGCCCGTCACCGATCTGCGGCTGCTGTCGATGACCGAGCTGTTCCCGGGCTGTCTGCACCTGCTGGTCCAGGCCGAACACGCCGGCGTCGCCACCGGCCACGGCGGTGTCCCCGCCCCGGCCGGCACGACGGCGCCACCGCCCGCCGACTGCTACCAGCTGCTGCTCGGCGTGCGGGAGCAGCTGGCCCCGCGCCTGCACCGGGCCCTCATCGGCCGGCCGCAGGAGGGGCCGCTGGCCGGGCTGGCGGTCTACGACGCGCTGTGCGACCCGCGCTCGGCGCAGCTGCTGCTGGAGCGGCTGCGCCACCCCGGCACATCGGGCCCGCTGCGCTTCGAGGTCGATCCGTCCGTGCTGATCCCCGGCGGGCTGGTGCCGCGGCTGCTGGACGCCGAGCAGTCCAACTCCTCGATCGTGTACGGCGACGAGTTCATCCTGAAGGTCTTCCGCCGGATCCAGCCGGGCGTCAACCCGGACCTGGAGGTGCCGTGGGCCCTGGCCCGCCAGGGGTGCAGCCGGGTCCCCGCCCCGGTGGCCTGGCTGCGTACCACCCAGCCGGAGGAGGCCACCCTCGGCGTGCTCCAGCCGTTCCTGCCGGACGCGGCCGACGGCTGGACGCTGGCGCTGCGGGCGCTGGCCACCGGCGACGACTTCACCGCCCAGGCGCACCAGCTGGGTCAGGCCACGGCGGAGGTGCACCTGGCGCTGGCCGAGGCCTTCCCCACCAGCGGGCACCGGGAGGTCGCCCGGACGGCGACCGCGATGGCCGAGCGGCTGGAGGCGGCGGCGCACAGTGTGGCCGCGCTGAGGCCGTACGCGGCGCGGCTGCGGACCGCGTTCGCCGCGCTGGTCAGTTGCGACGCCGGGCCGCCCGCCCAGCGCGTCCACGGCGATCTGCACCTGGGGCAGGTGCTGCGGGCCGGACGCGAGTGGTTCGTCATCGACTTCGAGGGCGAGCCGTCCCGTCCGCTCGCCGAGCGCCGCCTCCCCGAGTCCCCGGTGCGGGACGTCGCCGGGATGCTGCGCTCCTTCGATTACGCCGCCCGCCAGCGCCGCCCGTGGCGGCCGGAGTGGGCGCGCCGCTGCCGGGAGGCGTACTGCGCCGGCTATGCCTCCCGCGCCGGCTGGGATCCCCGTAAGAAACACGCCCTGCTGCGGGCCTACGAGACGGACCGTGCCGTGTACGAAGTGCTGTACGAGGCCCGGCACCGCCCCGACTGGCTCGCCGTACCGATGGCGGCGATCGAACGTCTCGCCGTGAGAGGAGGCTGAACCGGTGGCACTGCGCGACACGTCACTTCCCGAGCCGTCCGGCCCCGTCCCGCCCGCTGCGGCACGGACCCGGATCCGGACCCAGGCGGCCCCGCCCCTGGACCCCGCCGACCGTGAGCGCCTGCTGTCCGGCGCCCATCACGATCCGCACGCGCTGCTCGGCGCGCATCCGGTGCCGGGCGGGATCGCCATCCGGGCGCTGCGTCCGTTCGCCGACGCGGTGAGCGTGGTGGCCGACGGCGAGCGCGTGCCGCTCGTCTCCGAGGGCGACGGCCTGTTCTCGGCCGTGCTGCCGCCGGCCGAGATCCCCGCGTACACGCTGGTGGTCGCCTACGGGCAGGACGAGTACGAGGTCCACGACCCCTACCGCTTCCTGCCCGCCCTCGGCGAGCTCGACCTGCACCTGATCCGGGAGGGCCGGCACGAGCAGCTGTGGAAGGCGCTGGGCGCGGAGCCGATGACCCACCAGGGCGTGACCGGCACCCGCTTCACGGTGTGGGCGCCGAACGCCCGGGGTGTCCGGGTGGCCGCGGACTTCACCTACTGGGACGGGACCACGTTCCCGATGCGCTCCCTGGGCGCGGCGGGCGTGTGGGAGCTGTTCCTGCCGGGCGTCGGCGAGGGCACGCGGTACAAGTTCGAGATCACCTCGCAGTACGGCGGCCGGTTCCTCAAGGCCGACCCGATGGCCCGGCGCACGGAGGTGCCGCCGGACACCGCCTCGATCGTGACCGCCTCGCACCATGAGTGGGGCGACGCCAAGTGGATGGCCCACCGCGGGGACACACCGGTGCACGAGGCGCCCTTCTCGGTGTACGAGGTGCACCTGCCGTCCTGGCGGAAGGGGCTGGGCTACCGGGAACTGGCCGAGCAGCTCCCGGCGTACGTGAAGGACCTGGGCTTCACCCATGTGGAGCTGATGCCGGTCGCCGAGCATCCCTTCGGCGGCTCCTGGGGGTACCAGGTGACCTCCTACTACGCCCCGACCTCCAGGCTGGGCTCCCCGGACGACTTCCGGTACTTCGTGGACGCCTGCCACCGGGCCGGGATCGGCGTGATCATGGACTGGGTTCCGGCGCACTTCCCGAAGGACGACTGGGCGCTGGCCCGCTTCGACGGGGACCCGCTGTACGAGCCGGGGAACGCGCAGCGCGCCGAGCACCCCGACTGGGGGACGTACGAGTTCGACTACGCCCGCACCGAGGTGCGCAACTTCCTGGTCGCGAACGCCGTCTACTGGTGCGAGGAGTTCCACATCGACGGGCTGCGCGTGGACGCGGTGGCCTCCATGCTCTACCTGGACTACTCGCGCGACTCCGGCCAGTGGACGCCCAACGCGTACGGCGGCCGCGAGGACCTGGACGCGATGGCGTTCCTCCAGGAGATGAACGCCACCGTCTACCGGCGGGCCCCGGGGGTGGTGACCATCGCCGAGGAGTCCACCGCCTGGGGCGGGGTGACCGCGCCGACCGACTGCGGGGGGCTGGGCTTCGGGCTGAAGTGGAACATGGGCTGGATGCACGACTCCCTCCAGTACATGAGCAAGGAGCCGGTGCACCGCAAGTACCACCACCACGAGATGACGTTCTCGATGGTGTACGCCTACAGCGAGAACTACGTGCTGCCGATCTCGCACGACGAGGTGGTGCACGGCAAGCAGGCGCTGGTGTCGAAGATGCCCGGCGACTGGTGGCAGCGCCGGGCCGACCACCGCGCGTACCTCGGCTTCATGTGGGCCCACCCGGGCAAACAACTGCTGTTCATGGGGCAGGAGTTCGCGCAGGGCGGCGAGTTCTCCGAGGAGCACGGGCCGGAGTGGTGGCTGCTCGACGACGGCTACTGCGCGGCGGGCGACCACCGCGGCGTGCGGGACCTGGTGCGCGACCTGAACACGCTCTACCGGGCCACGCCGGCCCTGTGGCAGCGCGACACCCGGCCGGAGGGCTTCCGCTGGGTGGCGGTGGACAACGCCGACGACAACGTCTACGCCTTCCTGCGCCACGACGCCCAGGGCGCCCCGCTGCTGGCGGTGTCGAACTTCTCGCCGGTCGTGCGCCACGACTACCGCCTGGACGTGCCCGGTGACGTCACCGCCTGGTGCGAGGTCCTCAACACCGACGCCGCTCGCTACGGCGGCAGCGACGTCACCAACCCCGACCCGGTCAAGCCGGAGGACGGGCACATCCGGCTCACGCTGCCGCCGCTGGCCACGGTCTGGCTGACGCCGTATCCCGCCTGAGCGCGCCCGCGCCCCCGGGCCGGAACGGACGCGGGTGGCGCGCGCCATGTGTCCGGGGGCCGTCCCTGGGCAGCCGGGTCCTACGACCCGGCCGCCCGGCCGGTGTCGGGGTGCGAGGACGGAAAGGCGGCGAGAGGTGCGGACCGTCGGAGTGGAGGAGGAACTTCTCCTGGTCGCCCCGGACAGCGGTGAACCGAGGGCCCTGTCGGCGGCGGTGCTGGCGCACGCGGAGGCGGCCGACGCGGGCCAGGACGTGTTCGAGAAGGAGCTGTACGGCCAGATGCTGGAGTTCGCCACGCATCCGCAGACGGACATGGCGGAACTCGGCGCGGAGATCGTGCGCTGCCGCAAGGAGGCCGCCCGGCACGCCGGGGAGATCGGCTGCGCGGTCGCCGCGCTGGCCACCTCCCCGCTGCCGGTCAGTCCCACCATCAGCATCAACCGCCGCTACCAGTGGCTGGCCGAGCAGTACGCCATCGCCACCCGCGAACAGCTCGTCTGCGGCATGCATGTGCATGTGGCCGTGGAGTCGGACGAGGAGGGCGTCGCGGTCGTGGACCGGATCCGGCCGTGGCTGCCGGTGCTGCTGGCGATCAGCGCCAACTCCCCGTTCTGGCAGGGCGAGGACACCCGCTACGACAGCTACCGCAGCCGGGTGTGGGACCGCTGGCCGTCGGCCGGGCCGACCGAGCTGTTCGGGTCGGCCGAGCGCTACCACCGGCGGGTGGCGGACATGGTGGCCACCGGCGTCATCCTCGACGAGAAGATGGCCTACTTCGACGCGCGGCTGTCCGAGCGGTATCCGACGGTGGAGATCCGGGTCGCGGACGTGTGTCTGCACGCCGACACCGCCCAGCTCGTCGCGGCCCTCGCCCGCGCCCTGGTGGAGACCGCCGCCCGGGAGTGGCGGGCGGGCCGCGCGCCGGTGGACCACAGTGTGAGCCTGCTGCGGCTGGCCGCGTGGCAGTCGGCCCGCGCGGGGCTGGCACGGGAGCTGCTGCATCCGCTGACCATGCGGCGGCTGCCGGCGGAGGCGGTGGTGCGGGCGCTGCTGGACCACGTCGGCGACGCGCTCGCCGGCAGCGGCGACCTGGACCGGGCCCGCGAGGCCACCCGGCGGTTGCTGCGGCGCGGCAACGGTGCCCGGGTCCAGCGCGAGGTGATGGAGCGGACGGGGAACCTGGGGGACGTCGTCACCGCGTGCGTGCGCCAGACCCAGGCCTGAGTCAGAAGATCAGGCCCAGGGCGTAGGCCAGGAAGCCGAAGGCGAGCACCAGCACGAGGACGATGATGACGGCGAGCGGGGCCTTGGCCCACCCCCTGGAGGTGCTGTCCGGCTGACGGGGCCCCGCCTCGGGCATGCTGCTCTCCGCGGGCGGGGTCTCGCCCGGCGGGACCCCACCCCCGGGTTCCAGGCCGGTGGTCCGTTCGGGATCGGGATCTGGATTGACGTAACTCATGCCCGACGGGTTTCCCCGAACAGGCCCGGATCACAAAACAGCCACATCGCCGTTCCGGGTCCCCGGCCGCGCTGACCTGGGCTAGATTCGACGCGCGCCGACAACGGCACTCACCTGCGGAGTCACCCTCCGTACACACCAGGAGCAGCGCATGCGCGACTTCGCCCTCGCTCCGTCCGCCGTCTCCTCGCTGACCGGCGGGCTCGCCGACAGCGTCTTCGAGAACGCCGAGCTGCGTCCCCTCCTTCCGGTGCTCGCGCGCCGGGCCTCCGCCGGCTCCGCCGAGTGGCAGGAGGTGACCGCCGTGGAGCTGCGGGACCAGGTGTCCGACCTGGCCCGCGGACTGGTCGCGTCCGGGATCGCGCCGGGGCACCGGGTGGCGGTCATGGCGCGCACCCGGTACGAGTGGACGGTCCTCGCCTACGCGCTGTGGGCGGTCGGGGCGGAGGTGGTCCCGATCTATCCGACCTCCTCGCGGGACCAGGTCGAGTGGATCCTGCGGGACGCCGGATGCGTGGCCGTGGCCGTCGAGGACGAGCAGGGTGTGATGACCGTCGGCTCCGTGTGCGCGTCGCTGCCCCTGCTGCGGCATGTGTGGCAGCTGGACGCGGGGGCCCTGGAGCAGTTGGTGGCGCGGGGCGTGCCGGTGCCGCCGACCACGGTCGACTCGCTGCGCCGGATCGTGCTGCCGGACGCCACCGCCGCGATCGCCTACACCTCCGGCTCCTCCGGCCGCCCCCTGGGCTGCGCGCTGAGCCACCGGGCGCTGGCGAGCCCCTGCGACACGCTGCTGGCGGGCTGGGGGCACACCGCCGCTCCTCCGGGCGAGCAGGCCTCCGTCCTCGCGTTCCTGCCGTTCTCCCATGTGTACGGACTGATGATCCAGGGCATCTGCGTCCGCGGCGGGATCCTGCTGGGCCACGAACCCGACCTGGGCGAGGCGGCGCTGGCGTCGGCGCTGCGGTCCTTCCGGCCGACGTACTTCTACGCCGTGCCGTCCGTCTTCGAGAAGCTGTACAAGAACTTCCTGCGCACCGCGCAGCAGGCGGGCCGGGGCACGCTGTTCGAACGGGCGGCCCAGACGGCGCGGGACTTCGCGGCGGCGCTGGAGCGGCAGCGGCTCGGCCGGGGCCCGGGCCCCGGGTTCGACCTGCGGCTGCAACACGCCCTGTACGAGCGGACGGTGTACCGCCGGCTGCGGGCCGCGCTCGGCGGCAGGGTCCGGCGCGCGACCTCCGGGGGTTCCCCGCTCAGCCGGGAACTCTCCCTGTTCTACGAGGGCATCGGCGTCTACGTGCACGACGGGTACGGGCTCACGGAGACCGCGGGCGGCGTCACCATGCAGCCGCTCGGCCGGGAGAAGTCGGGCACCGTCGGCCAGGCCCTGCCGGGCACCGAGATCCAGGTGGCCGACGACGGGGAGATCCTCGTGCGGGGGCCGTCGGTGTTCCAGGGGTACGTGGGAGACGAGGCCGCCACCCGGGCCGCGGTGCGCGGCGGCTGGCTGGCCACCGGTGACATCGGGCACCTGGACTCGGAGGGCTATCTGACGATCACCGGGCGCAAGAAGGACGTCATCATCACCAGCGGCGGCAAGAGCGTGGCCCCGGCCCCGCTGGAGCAGCGCCTGAGAATGCATCCGCTGGTCCACCAGGCGGTCGTCGTGGGCGACAACCGGCCGTGCGTGGGGGCGCTGATCACCCTGGACCCGGAGTTCCTGGCGCACTGGCGGGCGGCGCTCTCGCTCCAGGGCGACGCGCCGGGCCGCGAGGCCCGCGAGGAGAACGCGCTGCGCGAGGAGGTCGGCCGGGCGGTGGCGGCCGCCAACAGCGCCGTGTCCCGTTCGGAGTCCATCCGGGTCTTCCGGGTGCTGCCGGAGCCCTTCGACGTGGCCGGCGGACTGCTCACACCGTCGATGAAGCTGCGCCGGGACGCCATCGTGGAGCGCTACGCCTTCGAGATCGACGCCATGTACCAGGCCCGCTCCCCCGGCCGGCGCCGTCCTCCGGCCGAGGATCCGACGGCCGACTGGGAGGACTCCGACAACGTCTTCCGCTGAGACGAGCCCCGCGGCAGGCCGACGCGTAGCCTCCACACCCACGGGAACTAGACAGGGGGACGGACGGGAGGGAAGACGGAACGACGAAGCTCCGCGCACGCGGGGCCGGGAAGGCGAGATGGCAACCGAGCCGCCTGGGGACGACACACTGGCTACCGAGGGGATTCCGAGCCGCACCGCTCACTTCACGGGTGAGCTGCACCATGTGACCGGTGCGCGCCTCGCCGCGGAGGAGTTCCTCGACGATCTCGCGCGCACCGCGCTGCCGACGGCCCCCGAACACTGGGACGACATCCTGCTGGTGGTCACCGAACTGGCCGCGAACGCCGTGCAGTACGCGCCCGGACCGTTCGTGCTGCGCATGCGCCGGACCTTCGACGGCGTGCATGTGACGCTGAGCGACACCAGCACCACTCCGCCGGCCCCCCGCCCGTTCCGGCCCAGCAGCGGCGGCGGAGGCATCGGCTGGCATCTGATCCACACACTGAGCGACCAGGTCAGCGTCGTGGTCAACGACAGCGGGAAGGACGTGCACGTGTTCCTGCCGTGGTGAGCGCGGCCGTCCCCGGGCTCTCGGGCCCAACTCCCCCGCGGCGGTCGGCGTGTGCGCGCGCATGACAGATCGGTCCTGGGGTACACGCGGGTGCGCAGCCAGCACTCGTTGGAGGTCTTCGTGCCCATTGCCCAGAACCCGCTGTCCGTCGAGGTCACCCTGCCCCGGGAGGACGTCGCCCTGCTCACGGCCCAGGGCTATCTGGACGTCGACACCGCGACCGAGCTCCAGGCCCATCTGGCCAACCAGCTCCACCACGGGCGGCGGCACTTCCTGCTCGACCTGACCGGCGTCCCGTTCATGGACTCCTCGGGCATGAACATCATCCTGCGGGTGTACCAGGAGGTGCGCGACCGTCCGGGCAGTGTGCACATCATCGCCCCGACCCCGGCCGTGCGGCGTGTGCTCGACCTGACCGGGGTGAGCCTCACGGTGCCCGTCTCGGAGACCGTCGACGAGGCGCTCGCCCTGGTCGACGGGGAGGGGGAACGACTCCCCCTGGCCGAAGAGGACCGGGAAGCAGGGGACGAGGCCGGGTAAGTCGGGTAATACATCCGGGTACGGCCGCTTCTGGTGCGGTTGCGGCCTTCGACGGGCATGGTGGTGCCCGACAGGAAGGGATGAACACCGTGACACGACCCAGGATTCTGGTGGTGGGCGCAGGCTTCGCCGGCGTGGGGTGCGTGCGCCGCCTGGAGCGCAGGCTCGCCCCCCGCGAGGCCGACGTCACCCTGGTGACGCCGTTCGCCTACCAGCTCTACCTGCCGCTGCTCCCCCAGGTCGCCTCCGGCGTGCTGACGCCCCAGTCGATCGCCGTCTCGCTGCGCCGCAGCGAGAAGTACCGCACCCGGATCATCCCGGGCGGGGCCGTCGGCGTGGACCTGAAGGCGAAGGTGTGCGTCATCCGCACCATCACCGACCGCATCGTCGACGAGCCGTACGACTACATCGTGCTGGCCCCCGGAAGCATCACCCGCACGTTCGACATCCCCGGTCTGACGGACAACGCCTTCGGCATGAAGACGCTCGCCGAGGCCGCCTACATCCGGGACCACGTCATCACACAGCTCGACCTGGCCGACGCCAGCGACGACCCGGCCGAGCGCGCCTCGCGGCTGCAGTTCGTGGTCGTCGGCGGCGGGTACGCCGGCACCGAGACCGCCGCCTGCCTCCAGCGCCTGACGCACGCCGCCGTCAAGCGCTACCCGCGGCTGGATCCGGCACTGATCAAGTGGCATCTGATCGACATCGCGCCCAGGCTGATGCCGGAGCTGGGCGAGAAGCTGGGCCGCAGCGCCCAGGAGGACCTGCGCCGGCGGGGCATCGAGATCTCCCTGGGGGTGTCCATCGCCAAGGCCGCCCCGGAGGAGGTCACCTTCACCGACGGCCGGGTGGTACCCACCCACACCCTGATCTGGACCGCGGGGGTGGCGGCGAGCCCGCTCATCGCCACCCTCGGTGCGGAGACGGTCAAGGGACGGCTCGCGGTGACCGCCGAGATGTGCCTGCCCGGTCACGACGGGGTGTTCGCGCTCGGCGACTCCGCGGCCGTGCCGGACCTGGCCACGGGCGACGGCGCGGTGTGCCCGCCCACCGCGCAGCACGCCATGCGGCAGGGCAAGCGCGTCGCCGAGAACCTCATCGCGACGATGCGGGGCCTTCCGATGCGGCCGTACGAGCACAAGGACCTGGGTCTGGTGGTGGACCTGGGCGGGGCGGACGCGGTCGCCAAGCCGCTCGGCGTCGAGCTGCACGGGGTGCCCGCCCAGGTGGTGGCCCGCGGCTACCACCTGGGGGCGCTGCGCACCAATGTCGCCAAGGCCCGCGTCGTGACGAACTGGATGCTCAACGCGGTCGCCGGCGACGACTTCGTACGCACCGGCTTCCAGGCCCGCAAGCCCGCCAAGCTCAAGGACTTCGAGTACACGGACGCGTACATGTCCAATGAGCAGGTACGCGAGCACATCGAACGCACCCGTCCCAGGACCGCCTGACCCCGCACGGCCCGGCACCCGCACCCATCCGAACCGGGCCGGGCGGCCGGGCGTGCGATGCTGTGGCGAGGGGGCATCCGGATCAGTACCGGCAACGGGAGAGTACGGCGGCGTGAGTGCGGCGAAGGAGTCGGTCTGGGCACGGCTGCGCGATCGCGTCACGGCATCCGATCCGGGGCTCATGAGGCTGGCCGCGGGCTCGCGGACGGCGGGTTCGATCGCGCTGACGCTGGCCGTGCTCACGGCGCTGCGCGCACCGGTCGCGCATCTGGTGGCGGGGGCGATCGCGTCCATGGCGGCCACCTTCGCCATCCGCGAGAAGCAGCGCGCCCGCCAGGCGGTCACCCTCGCCCTGGGCCTGCCCGTGGCGCTGGCGTCCGTGTCGCTGGCCGCGCTGCTCAACCGGCACGTGGTGGCCGGTGACCTCTTCTTCGTCGTCCTGATCTTCTGCGCCGTCTACAGCCGGCGGTTCGGTGACCGGGGCAACGCGCTCGGCCTGATCGGCTTCCAGATCTACTTCATGTCCCTGTTCGTCGGCGCCACCGCGGCCACGCTGCCGAGTCTGTACGGCGTCGTCGCGATCGCGTTCGCCGCCAGCGCCCTGGTGCGCTTCGTGATCGTCTACGAGACTCCGGCGGGCATTCTGCTACGGCTGCGCGAGGCCTTCCGGGTGCGCCTGGCCCAGTTGGTGTCGGCGCAGCTGGAGCTGCTGGACGCGGGGCCCGACGAGGCGGGCAAGGCCCTGGAGGCCGTGCGCGAGGGCACCGCCCGGCTGCACGAGACGGCCATGATGATCCAGGGTCGGCTGGAGGAGGGCACCTCCGACGCGTCCGTGGCCCGGCTGCTCCAGCGGCGGATCGCGGACGCCGAGATCGCCGCCGAGCGGCTGGGGCTGCTCCTGCTGACCGCCCGCAGCAGCGAACGGGCCGACACGCTGACGCTCCACCTGCCGGGCGCCCCCGTCCCGTCGGGCGGCCGGCTGCCGGTGCGGGACGAGGCGACCGGCACGCTGCGCCGTGACCTGGGGGCGCTGGGGATGCTCGCGCTGCGGCCCGTCGGGGAGGGCGGCGGGACCGCGATGGTCCATGTGCGCAACCGGCTCCTCGGCTACCGCGAGGAGGAGAACCTGCCGCCGGCCCCGCCCGCCGTGCAGGACGTCTTCCGCGGCATCGGCGAGGCCGCCCGGGCGGTGCTGGGACTGAGGATCGCGCTGGCCGTGGCGCCGGACGACGAGTCCGACGACGCACCCGCCACGGTCCGCTCGCGCGAGGAACTGGAGGCCGAGAACGCCTCCATCGCGGGCTCCGTGGAGGGCGAGCGGGAACAGGAAGAGCCCCTGACGGGGCTGCGGCGGCCCACCACACGGGCGGCCGTGCAGGTCGCGCTGGGCTCGGCGCTGGCCATCGTCGGCGGCGAGTTCCTGTCCTCCCAGCGCTGGTACTGGGCGGTGCTGACCTGCTGGATCGTGTTCATCAACACCTCGTCCACGGGCGAGATCCTGGTCAAGGGCTACCGCCGGCTGCTGGGCACGGTGCTCGGGGTCGTGGCGGGTATCGTCCTGGCCGGACTGGTCGGGCCGCACACCTGGACGGCGCTGGCACTGGTGCTGCTCTTCGTGTTCGCGATGTTCTACACGGCGCCGCTGTCGTACACGCTGATGTCGTTCTTCGTCACCGCGGCACTGGGCCTGCTGTACACGCTGCTGCACACCTACAGCCTGGCGGTGCTGGTGCTGCGCATCGAGGAGACCGCGCTGGGCGCGGCGTGCGGGATCATCGCGGCGGCGGTGGTGCTGCCGGTGCGCACCGACCGCCGTACGAACGAGCTGCTGGTCACCGTGCTGGAGCGGCTCGCGGACGTCACCGAGGCCGCGGTCGACCAGCTCAGCGGCGGGCCGGCGGCGGATCTGCTGGACCAGGCGCGCGCCCTGGACCAGGCGCTGGGCGACCTGCGGTCGGCCGTGCAGCCGCTGACGCACCCGATCACCCCGCTGCGGGCGCGGCGCAACACGGCCCAGTACCTGCTCGCGCTCCTGGAGACCTGCGCGTACCACGCCCGCACGCTGGCCGCGACCGCCGAACTGCTGCCCACCCACCCCTCGATCGCCGCGGATCCCCGGCTTCGTCAGGTGTGCGGTCGCATCACCGGCAACATCGCCGTGCTCACCGCCCATGTGGCCGACGAGCGCGCCACCGCCCCGATCGAGACAGGCCCGAGCATCGCCTCCCTGCTGGGGGCGGACGGGACGCCCGGCACCCCCCGCTACGGCCGTGTCACCGACCGGGTGCTGCGC
Organism: Streptomyces sp. NPDC006393; assembly: GCF_040628575.1. Lineage (NCBI taxonomy): Bacteria > Bacillati > Actinomycetota > Actinomycetes > Kitasatosporales > Streptomycetaceae > Streptomyces > Streptomyces sp. NPDC006393. The sequence goes on along the minus strand of NZ_JBEXZD010000149.1, from coordinate 3,807 downwards.
CATCTGCAACGCCTGGACGAGTCGGTGGTCGGCCTGGCCCGCCCCCTGCGCGTCCCGGTGCCGAGCCCGCGGCGCTGAACGTTTCCGGGTCACGTCTGACCGGCGCAGGGCGGGGAACACGGAGCAGATGAACGAAGACGAGCTTCCGCCCGATGACCGGGCCGTGCAGGTGTACCTCGACCTGCTGCGGGTCCGGCTGCCCGAAGAGGACTACGAACGCCTGCTCGCCGTCGTCGCCCCGGTCCTGCGGGCCATCCACGAACAGGGCGAGCAGGGGGTGCCCACCGCGGACTTCCCGCTGGACGGCCCCCAGACCCAGGGCCTGCCGCAGGAGATCAGGGACGAGGCCGCCCTGGTCATCGCCACCGCGGTCACCGGCCGGCTGGACAACGAGCTGGTCGTCCTGGACATCGAGGAGACCGGCCCGGTCCGGGTGGTCACCGACGCGGCGACCGCCTCGGACCCGGCGCGCCTGACCGAGATCGCCGACTACATACGCGATCGTCACCGGGACACCGAGGAGCTGCGCGGCATCGCCGAGGCGAGCGGCCTGTCCACGGACTTCTGAACCCTCGGACTTCTGAACCTCGGACTTCTGAACCCTCAGGCCGCCGTCGGCCGTGACCCGTCGCCTCGCCGGTTCGCCCGTTCCGCCAGTACCTCGTCGCGCACCCGTGCGCAGCTGCGGCTGATGAGCCGGGAGACGTGCATCTGGGAGATGCCCAGCCGGTCGGCGATACGGCTCTGCGTCATGTCCTCGAAGAAGCGCATGTAGAGGATGGCCCGCTCGCGCTCGGGGAGCCGGCGCAGCCCCTCCTTCGCCGACTCCCGGTCGACGACGACGTCGTACGAGGTGTCCGCGGAGCCGAGTGTGTCGGCGAGGCTGTAGCCGTCGGCGCCGGTGGACAGCTCGGCGTCCAGGGAGAGCGTGCTGAAGCTCTCCAGCGCTTCCATCCCGGTGCCGACCTCCTCCTCCGTCAGTCCGGTGTGGGCGGCGATGGCGGCGACCGAGGGTTCGGGGCTGCCGGGGTTCTGGGTGAGTTCACGGCGGGCCACCCGCACCTTGTTGCGCAGTTCCTGCACGCGGCGGGGCACCCTCAGGGCCCACATCCGGTCCCGGAAGTGCCGCTTGACCTCACCGGTGATGGTGGGCACGGCGTAGCTCTCGAAGGCACCGCGGTCCGGGTCGAACCGGTCGATGGCCTTGACCAGGCCCAGCGCCGCGACCTGCCGCAGGTCCTCGATCGACTCCCCGCGGTCGCGGAAGCGGCCCGCGATGCGGTGGGCCATGGGCAGCCACGCGGTCACGAGTGCGTCGCGGGCCGAGTCGCGTTCGGGACCGTCCTCCAGTGCGGCGAGGCGGCGGAAGAGGGCTGCTGTGTCGGGTGCGTCGTCGTGGGGCCGCCGGGCGGGAGCGGCATGGTCTTCGGGGACGCCGTGACGGTTTGTCGACGTATCAATGAGCATGCGGAATCGCTCCTGAACGATTTCAGGTAATGACCGCGGAAGGGGGACGTTGTCCGGGTGACCTGGAGGCCTCCGGGCCGGGCGTACCGCCCCCGCTGGCGCGCCTCCGGTCCGAAGCACGAGGTTTCGTCTGCCCTGGAGTGGGAGGAACAAACGCCGCATTCGGTGCCGCTTCGCGGCGGGCACCGCGCTGAGGCGCCGTGTCGGACCGGATCGGGTCGACTGGTTCGGACGGGTGCGGGGGAGCTACCGGTTCGGGCGGGTTCGCACGAGCCGCGTCGGACCGGATCAGATCAGCGGCACCACCACGCTGATGCACTTGCCGCCGGAGGGCAGGTCGCAGACCTGCACGTCGCGCGCCAGACGGCACACGATCGGCCAGCCACGGCCGCCCACGCGGCGCCGGCCCTGCCCGTCCACGGGCGGCTGGACCACCGGGAGCCGGTCGCTGCGGTCGCTGACGCAGACGCGTACGTTCCGTCCGACCACGTCCACGTGGAAGTCGGTCACGCCGCCGCCGTGCAGGATGGCGTTGGTCGTGAGCTCGGAGGCGACGAGCTGGGCGTCGGAGACGGCGTGCGCGTCGCACGGCCGGCCGGCCCGGCAGCACTCGCTGATCGCGCGTTCCACCGCGCGGCGGACGTCGGCCGGCCTGCACGGCCTCGGCTGCCGTCCGGTCCGGTCCGCGGCGGACCTCGGTGCGACGGCGCGGGTTGTCCTGTGCTTCTCGCACATCTCCTCGCTCCCTGGATGGTGAACTCCCCGGACGGGATGGTGAACTCCCCGGACGATGAAGAAACAAGGCCGGACCGGTCGCCGACCCCTCAGCGGGTCGAGGGCCTCGCGCCGTGCGGCTGCGCGGGCCTCTTTTGTTCGGCTAGCCTCTCCGGGCTGCGCCAAACATCCGGGGCTCCCGGCGAGCGGGCGGCGCGCGAGAGCCAACGGGCGCCGCGCGAGAGCCAACGGGCGCCGCGCGAGAGCCATCGGGGTGCCCTCGCGCGGGTATGGGAACGGCATGACCGAAGTCGTGGACTCAGACGAGCTGCTGCGGCGCATGCAGCGCGCCAGGCGCTGTGCGGAGCGGGAGGAGCACCGGTGGCGCGCCCGCCGCGACAGGCTCGGGCCGACCGATCCGGACGGGGCGCGCGAGGCAGCCGTGCGCGTGCTGTCGTACGAGACCGTGCTGAGGGTGCTGGACGAGATCCTCACTCCGGGCAGACACGAGCAGGAGTGCTGACGCCCGGACACCTGGCCGCCGCGTCGAGGGCCCATCGCGTGGAGGGCGCATCGCGGGAGGACCCGTGGTGGGCCGGCTCTGCCGCCCGCGCAGCGGGCCCGGTGGATACACGTGTCACGACTGCCGAGCGAGTGAATCCGGTCACGTGAGCCGGTTTCGGCTGCGTGAACCACCCCGAGATGGTTTACGGTTCATCCATACGCGGTGACGGGGTCGACTCGAACCGTCCTCCGTACACCGCCGCATACGGCCCTGGCTGGCTTCCCCCGTCCAGCCAGGGCTTTTTCATGCCCGCGCGACGCCGCACCCGGCGCCCCGCCGGCCGAAACCGCGTCCGCCGAGGTGCCCGGGGCGCCCGCAGCGGCTGAAATGGGCTTAGGCACATGCGCGGAACCGCGAACGCCGGCGAGGAGCCTCCGGTCATGACCAAAGCGATAAAACTGCTCACCGCCCTCCCGTACAAGCAGCGCGAACGCCTGATGGAGCTGGCGAAGGAGGTCTCCTTCCCCGAGGACACCAGGATCTTCGAGGCGGGTGGCACGGCCGACCGATTCTGGGTCATCCGCTCCGGCGCCGTCCACCTCGACCAGCAGGTCACCGCCCTTCGACGGGTGACCGTGGCGAGTCTGGGCGCGGGCGACCTGCTGGGCTGGTCCTGGCTGTTCCCGCCGTACGAGTGGGACTTCGGGGCCGAGGCATTCAGCCCGGTGCGCGCCTACGAGTTCGACGGGCCGGCCGTGCTGGCACTGAGCGTGGAGGACCCGCTGCTCGGACTGTCGCTGGTGCGGACCGTCGCCGAGGTCCTCGCCAACCGGCTGGAGACGACCCGGGGAAGGCTGCTGGAGCAGTACACGATCCCCCGGCGCGGTCTCTAGCCGGTCGCATCGAACACGGGCGTCACTGACGCCGGTCGGCGAGGCCCGTCGGGCTCAGACGCGGTAGCGGCGCAGCGCCGGTACGGCGGCCGCCAGGACCAGCATCAGGGCGACGACCAGCAGGCCGCCGCCCGCGACGGCGGCGCGCGGGCCGAAGGCCGAGCCGGCCGTGCCGTGCAGCACGTCGGCCAGGCGCGGGCCGCCCGCCACCACGACCGTGAAGACGCC
>NZ_JBEXZD010000148.1:0-16385 GCF_040628575.1 Streptomyces sp. NPDC006393 | reverse complement strand
CCCACCAGCCGGTCGAGCACCTGGCCTCGCTGCGCGCCATCCCGGGCCTGAACATCGTCCGCCCGGCCGACGCCAACGAGACCGCGATCGCCTGGCGGGAGATCCTCAGCCGCTGGACCAAGGAGTTCGGCAAGGGGCAGCCGCACGGCCTGGCCCTGACCCGCCAGGGTGTGCCGACGTACGAGCCCAACGACGACGCGGCGCGCGGCGGCTACGTCCTCTTCGAGGCGGAGGGCCCCGACGGGCAGAACGCGGAGCCTCAGGTGATCCTGATCGCCACCGGCTCCGAGGTGCACGTGGCCGTCGAGGCGCGCGAGCAGCTGCAGGCCGACGGCGTCCCCACGCGTGTGGTCTCCATGCCTTCCCAGGAGTGGTTCGAGGAGCAGGACCAGGGGTACCGGGACAGCGTCCTGCCCCCGGCCGTGCGGGCGCGCGTCGCGGTCGAGGCGGGCGTGGGTCTGCCCTGGCACAAGTACGTGGGAGACGCGGGGCGCATTGTTTCCCTGGAGCACTTCGGCGCCTCCGCCGACGCCAAGGTGCTCTTCCGCGAATTCGGCTTCACCGCCGAGAACGTGGCGGCCAAGGCCCGGGAATCCATCGCCGCCGCCCAGCGCTGACGCTCACATATACGACACGTAGGAGATGCAATTTCCATGACAGACGCACTCAAGCGCCTCACCGATGAAGGCGTCGCGATCTGGCTGGACGACCTGTCGCGCAAGCGCATCACGTCCGGCAACCTCGCCGAGCTGATCGACCAGCAGCACGTCGTGGGCGTCACCACCAACCCGACGATCTTCCAGAAGGCGATCTCGCAGGGCGACGGGTACGACCGTCAGCTGTCGGACCTGGCCGCCCGCAAGGTGACCGTGGAAGAGGCCATCCGCATGATCACCACGGCGGACGTCCGCGACGCCGCCGACATCCTGCGCCCGGTCTTCGACGCCACCGACGGCCAGGACGGCCGGGTCTCCATCGAGGTCGACCCGCGCCTGGCGCACAACACCCGGGCGACGGTCGCCGAGGCCCGCCAGCTGGCCTGGCTGGTGGACCGCCCGAACACCCTGATCAAGATCCCGGCCACCGAGGCGGGCCTGCCGGCGATCGCCCAGACCATCGGCAACGGCATCAGCGTCAACGTCACGCTGATCTTCTCGCTGGAGCGCTACCGCGCGGTCATGGACGCCTACCTGACCGGCCTGGAGAAGGCCAAGGAGCGCGGCCTGGACCTGTCGAAGATCCACTCGGTGGCGTCGTTCTTCGTCTCCCGCGTGGACACCGAGATCGACCGGCGCATCGACGAGATGGGCACCGACGAGGCCAGGGCGCTGCGCGGCAAGGCGGGCGTGGCCAACGCGCGTCTGGCCTACCAGGCGTACGAGGAGGTCTTCTCCTCCGACCGCTGGAACGCGCTGGAGAAGGACGGCGCGAACAAGCAGCGTCCGCTGTGGGCCTCCACCGGTGTGAAGGACAAGGCGTACAAGCCCACCATGTACGTCGAGGAGCTGGCGGCGCCGAACACGGTGAACACCATGCCGGAGGCCACGCTGGAGGCCACCGAGGAGCACGGTGAGATCCGCGGCGACGCCGTCCGCGGCACCTACGAGCAGGCCCGTGCCGAGCTGGACGCGCTGGAGAAGATCGGTATCTCCTACGACGACGTGGTCCAGGTTCTGGAGGACGAGGGCGTCGAGAAGTTCGAGGCCTCCTGGAACGACCTGCTGAAGTCGACCGAGGCGGAGCTGGAGCGCCTCGCCCCCACGGAGGGCTGACACCTTGTCGCCGCTTTCCGGTACCGGAGCGAACCCGCTCCGTGACCCCGCGGACCGACGGCTCCCGCGTATCGCGGGGCCGTCGGGCCTGGTCATCTTCGGCGTCACGGGCGATCTGTCGCGCAAGAAGCTGATGCCCGCCGTGTACGACCTCGCCAACCGGGGTCTGCTGCCGCCGGGCTTCTCGCTGGTCGGCTTCGCCCGCCGCGACTGGGAGCACGAGGACTTCGCGCAGGTCGTGCACGACGCCGTCAAGGAGCACGCGCGCACGCCGTTCCGCGAGGAGGTCTGGCAGCAGCTCAGCCAGGGCATGCGCTTCGTGCAGGGCACCTTCGACGACGACGAGGCGTTCGAACGGCTGCGCGGCACGATCGAGGAGCTGGACAAGGCGCAGGGCACGGGCGGCAACTTCGCCTTCTATCTTTCGGTGCCGCCGAAGTCGTTCCCGGTCGTCATCCAGCAGCTGAAGAAGCACGGCCTGGCCGACCAGACGGGCGGTTCCTGGCGACGCGCGGTCATCGAGAAGCCCTTCGGTCACGACCTGAGGTCGGCCGAGGAGCTGAACCGGGTCGTGCACGACGTGTTCGAGCCGGAGCAGGTCTTCCGCATCGACCACTACCTGGGCAAGGAGACCGTCCAGAACATCCTGGCGCTGCGCTTCGCCAACCAGATGTTCGAGCCGGTCTGGAACCGGTCCTTCGTGGACCATGTGCAGATCACCATGGCCGAGGACATCGGCATCGGCGGTCGCGCGGGCTACTACGACGGGATCGGCGCCGCCCGGGACGTCATCCAGAACCACCTGCTCCAGCTGCTCGCGCTCACCGCGATGGAGGAGCCCGCCTCCTTCGGCGCGGACGCGCTGGCCGCGGAGAAGGAGAAGGTGCTCGGTGCCGTCCGGCTGCCGAAGGACCTGGGCAAGTCCACCGTGCGCGGGCAGTACGCGGGCGGCTGGCAGGGCGGCGAGAAGGTCATCGGCTACCTCGAGGAAGAGGGCATCGACAAGAAGTCGAAGACCGACACGTACGCGGCCATCAAGCTGGAGATCGACAACCGCCGCTGGGCGGGCGTCCCCTTCTACCTGCGCACCGGCAAGCGGCTGGGCCGCCGGGTCACCGAGATCGCGGTGGTCTTCCAGCGGGCCCCGCACTCCCCCTTCGACACCACGGCGACGGAGGAGCTGGGCCAGAACGCGGTCGTCATCCGCGTCCAGCCCGACGAGGGCGTGACGGTCCGCTTCGGCTCCAAGGTGCCGGGCACGTCGATGGAGATCCGGGACGTGTCGATGGACTTCGCCTACGGCGAGTCCTTCACCGAGTCCAGCCCCGAGGCGTACGAGCGCCTGATCCTGGACGTGCTGCTCGGCGACGCCAACCTCTTCCCGCGCACGGAGGAGGTCGAGCTGTCCTGGAAGATCCTCGACCCGATCGAGGAGTACTGGGACAAGCACGGCAGGCCCGCGCAGTACGCGTCCGGGACCTGGGGGCCGGCCGAGGCGGACGAGATGCTCGCACGAGACGGACGGAGCTGGCGCCGGCCATGAAGATAGACCTGACGGCCACCACGGCCGGAAAGATCAACAAGGCGCTGGTGCAGGCCCGCCGGGCGATCGGCACTCCCGCCGTGGGCATGGTGCTCACCCTCGTCATCGTCACCGACGAGGAGAACGCCTATGACGCCCTCAAGGCCGCCGGTGACGCCTCCCGCGAGCATCCTTCGCGCACCCTGGTGGTGATCCGGCGCATCTCGCGCACCCTGCGCGACCGCACGTCGTCGCGGCTGGACGCCGAGGTGCGGGTGGGCGCGGACGCCGGCACCGGCGAGACGGTGGTGCTGCGGCTGTACGGCGAGGTGTGCGACCACGCCCAGTCGGTGGTGCTTCCGCTGCTGCTGCCGGACGCGCCGGTCGTCGTGTGGTGGCCGGTGAACGGCCCGCTCGACCCGGCGAACGACCCGCTGGGCGCGCTGGCCCAGCGCCGGGTCACCGACACCTACGCCTGCGAGGAGCCGCTGCGCGAACTGGCGGCGCGGGCCGAGGCCTACAGCCCCGGCGACACCGACCTGGCGTGGACCCGGATCACGCCCTGGCGCTCGATGCTGGCGGCCGCTCTCGACCAGGTGACCTGCGAGGTCCGGTCGGTCGAGGTGGAGGGCGAGGAGTTCAACCCGAGCTGCGAGCTGCTGGCGATGTGGCTCGCGGACCGGCTGGAGGTCCCGGTGAAGCGCTCGCCGTCCACCGGGCCCGGGCTGACCGCGGTCCGTCTGGACACCAGCTGCGGCCCGATCAAGCTGGACCGGGCCGACGGCAGGCTGGCGACCCTGTCCATCCAGGGGCAGCCGGAGCGCGCGGTGGCGCTGAAGCGGCGGGAGACGGCCGAGCTGATCGCGGAGGAGCTGCGGCGGCTCGACCCGGACGACACCTACGCGTCGGCGCTGCGCTTCGGAGTGGACCGGCTGACCGGCGCCGCCGGCCCGGTGCTCGCCGAGGACGGGCCGGTCGCCGTCGCCACGCCCGAGGAGGACACGGCGAAGGCACCCGCGCAGCGGGCGGCCTCCCGGACCGCCCGCAAGTCCACGAGCCGGAAGGCGGCGGCGAAGTGAGCACTCCTCAGCTGGTCGTCCACCGCGACAAGGAACTGATGGCGCAGGCCGCCGCGGCCCGGCTGATCACGAAGATCGTGGACGCCCAGGCCTCGACGGGCGCGGCGAACGTGGTCCTGACGGGCGGCCGCAACGGCAACGGCGTGCTGGCCGCGCTGGCCGCCGCCCCGGCCCGCGACGCGATCGACTGGGGCCGTCTGGACCTGTGGTGGGGCGACGAGCGGTTCCTGCCGGAGGGCGACCCGGAGCGCAACGTCACGCAGGCCGAGGAGGCGCTGCTGGACTCCGTGCCGCTGGACCCGAAGCGCGTGCACGCCATGCCCGCGTCGGACGGCCCGTACGGCACGGACGTCGAGGCCGCGGCCGAGGCCTACGCCGAGGAACTGGCCCGTGCGGCCGGTCCCGCGAACCACGGCGCGGTGCCGACCTTCGACGTGCTGATGCTCGGCGTGGGCCCGGACACCCACGTGGCGTCGCTGTTCCCGGAGCACCCGGGGGTCCGGGAGACGGAGCGCACGGTGATCGGCGTCCACGGCTCCCCGAAGCCGCCGCCCACCCGTATCTCCCTCACCCTGCCCGCGATCCGCTCGGCCCGCGAGGTCTGGCTGCTGGCGGCGGGCGAGGACAAGGCGAACGCGGTGGCCATGGCCCTCTCCGGCACCGGCGAGATCCAGGCCCCCGCGGCGGGCGCCCAGGGCCGCGCCCGCACCCTGTGGCTCCTGGACACGGCAGCGGCCTCCCAGTTGCCGAGGTCGCTGTATCCCCCGGCGTCGGCGTGAGCACGCGAGCAGGGGGTGGCGCGGGTTTCCGCGCCACCCCCTGCTGCTAGCCCTGCCGCCTGCCGCTACTTCACCGACCCCGCCATGACCCCCTGCACAAAGTGCCGCTGGAAGGCGAAGAACACCACCACCGGCACCACCAGCGACAGAAACGCCCCCGGCGCCAGCACATCGATGTTGCTCCCGAACTGCCGTATCTGCGACTGGAGTTCCACCGTCAGCGGCTGCGACGAGCTGTCCGCGAACAACAGCGCCACCAGCATGTCGTTCCACACCCACAGGAACTGGAAGATCGCCAGGCTGGCGATCGCCGGCCGCCCCACCGGCAGCACCAGCTGCACGAAGATGCGCCACTCGCTCCCCCCGTCCATGCGGGCCGCCTCCAGCATCTCCTTCGGCATCTCCGCGAAGTAGTTGCGCAGCAGGAACACCGCGAACGGCAGCCCGTACGCCACATGGAACAGCACGACACCGGGGATCGTGCCGAACAGCCCCAGCTGCCCGAAGAGTTTGGCCACCGGCAGCAGCCCGATCTGGACCGGCACCACCAGCATCGCGACCACCAGCAGGAACAGCGGCTCGCGGCCGGGGAAGTCCAGCCAGGCGAAGGCGTATCCGGCGAGCGCGGCGATGACGACGACGAGCACGGTCGCCGGCACCGAGATCAGCACGGTGTTCCAGAAGGCCTGGGTGATGCCGGCGTTCTTCAGCAGCGCCGAGTAGTTGTCGAAGGACAGCTGGCCGGGGCTGGTCAGGGCCGTCCACCAGCCGCCCTTGGCGGTGTCCTGGGCCGAGCGCAGCGAGGACACGAACAGCCCGGCCAGGGGTGTCAGCCAGACCAGGCCGATCACCACGAGGAAGGCCTGCACGAGCCCGTTGCCCAGGCCCCTCCTGACCGCGTTCATCGCTGACTCCTTCGGAAGCGGCGGACGTTGAAGACCATCGCGGGGATGACGAGCAGCAGGAGCAGCACACCCAGCGCACTGCCCAGCCCCTGGTTGTTGCCGCCGCCGAAGGACACCAGCCACATCTGCGTCGCGAGCACGGTCGCGTCCTCCTGCACCGGCCCGGGCGCGATGATGTAGACGAGGTCGAAGACCTTCATCACGTTGATGACGAGCGTGACGAAGACGACGGTCAGCACCGGGGCGAGCAGCGGCACGGTGATGCGGCGGAAGACCTGCCACTCGTTGGCCCCGTCCATCCGGGCGGCCTCCAGCGTGTCGCGCGGCAGCGTGGACAGTCCGGCGCCGATCAGCACCATCGCGAACCCGGTCCAGATCCACAGGTACGCCCCGATGATCGCCGGTGTGACGAGCGTCGGCCCCAGCCAGGAGACGCCCTGGTAGGGCGGCGCGAAGTTGGACTCCGGGAGCCGGAGCGTGTACGTCCCCGCGTGCAGGCCGGGGAAGCGGAAGGAGCCGTCGGAGGCGGTGGTGGCCCGGGCGACGGTCCGCCCGTCGCGCACGGCCTCGACCTTCATGCCGGGCAGTCCGTTCTCCCGCCGGTCGACCTTGCCCTGGGTGCCGGTTCCGCCGGGTGTGAAGTCGAGGTAGACGACTCCGCGCACCTCGTCGGCGGCGGCCTTCCGTCCGGCCGCCGGCCAGGCGGGCGAGGCGTCCCCCGGCAGGTCCCCGGGCAGTACCCCGACCATCGGCAGCGCCACCGTGGCGCCGGGCGACACGGCGGCGTTCGTGGTGTAGGAGCCGTCGTGGGCCTGAGTGAGCCCGTGCGGTCCGGTGCGGGCCCGTGCCGTCGGGTACGAGGAGGTGCCGGTGAAGGCGTCGTGGACGGAGACGACGGCGGCGTTGAGCACGCCCTTGTCGGGATCCTGGTCGTAGGCGAGCCGGAAGATGATCCCGGCGGCGAGGAAGGACACCGCCATGGGCATGAACAGCAGCAGCTTGAACGCCGTCGCCCAGCGGACCTTCTCCACCAGCACGGCGAGGATCAGGCCCAGTCCGGTCAGCAGCGCCGGGGCGACGACCACCCAGATCACGGTGTTCCGGATGGCCTTGAGGGTGGCCGGGTCGCGGAACATCTCGGTGTAGTTGTCGCCCCCGACGAAGCGGGTGCCGGAGGCGTCGAAGAAGCTGCGCCCGACGGAGAACAGCACCGGGTAGACGACGAGCGCGCCGAGCAGCAGCAGCGCGGGGAACGCGAACAGCAGGGCGACGATCCGGCCGCGCCGCCGCGCGCGACGCGCGCGGTCGGCCTGACCGGCGGGCGGCGGAGAGCTCGCCGCCCGCTCCTTGGTGACGGTGGTGGCGGTCATGTCCGCTCAGCCCTGGCCCTGGTACGCCTTGGCGGCCGCGGCCTCCAGCTTCGCCGCGGTGCCCTTCGGGTCCGACGGGTCGCGCAGGAAGTCCTGGAGCAGCTTCCACTCGCCGGTGCCCTTGGTGCCGCCGAAGGCCGCCGGGGCCTGGTCGGACATGTCGAAGCGGACCGAGTCGCCCGCGTCGACCAGGGACTTGGCGGTGGCCCGGGTGACGTCGTCGCCGTAGGAGGCCAGGTCGAGCTTCTTGTTCGGGGACAGGAAGCCGCCCGCCTTCGCCCACACGGCCGAGGCCTCGGGGGTGGCCAGGTACTCCAGGAGCTTCATGCCGGCCTTGGCGTTCTTGCCGTCCTTGAGCACGACGGCCGCGTCACCGCCGCTGACGACGGGTGCCTTGCCGCCGTCGACGGCGGGGAAGGGGAAGAAGTTCGCGTCCTTGCCGATGGTCTTCCCGAACTGGTCGTGGGCGACCCCGGCGACGAAGTCGCCCTCGTAGACCATGCCGGCCTGCGGCTTGGGCCCGAACACCTTCTCCACCGAGCCGGGGAAGTCGGTGTTGAGTGCCTCCTTCTGCCCGCCCGCGATCAGCTGCTTGTCCTTGAACAGCTTGCCGAGCGTGCCGAGCGCCTTGACCACGCTGGCGTCGGTCCACTTCAGCCGGTGCGCGGCGAGGGCGTCGTACTTCTCCGGTCCGGCCTGGGAGAGGTAGACGTTCTCGAACCAGTCGGTGAGGGTCCAGCCGTCCTGCCCGGCGACCGCGAACGCGGCGAGCCCGGAGTCGGAGACGGTGTGCCCGGCCTTGAGCATCTCGTCGTAGGTGGTGGGCGGCTGGACGCCGGCCTGGCTGAGCGCGTCGGGGCTGTACCAGACGGTCGACTTGTGGGCGGCCTTGAAGTACAGGCCGTACAGGGTGCCGTCGACGCTGCCGTACTTCTTCCACACCGGCGCGTAGCCCGCGTCGACCTCCTTCCGCGTGGTGGCGGACAGCGGGGTGAGCCAGCCCTTCTTCGCGAACTGCTGGAGCACGCCGACCTGCGGGACCATCACCACGTCGGGGGCGTTGCCGCCCTCGATCTTGCTGCCGACCACGGTGGAGACGTTGTCGCCCGTGGACACGAACTGGGTCTTGGCGCCGGTCTTCGCGGTGAACGCGTCCAGCACCTTCTGGAAGTTCTTCTGCTCGCTGCCGGACCAGACACCGGCGACGGTGACGGTCTGGCCGCTGAGTTCCTTGTCGCCGCCGCCCGCCGAGACGGGGTCGCCGCCGCAGGCGGTGGCGCCGAGGGCGAGCACGAGGGCGGTGCAGCCGGTGAGCAGGGCGGTGCGTCGTCGCATCATCGTCGATGTTCCCTTCGAGGGTTCGTGGCCGGGGTGTTGCGAGAGGTTGGCGAGGGATCGGGGTGCCGAAGGTCAGAGGTCGGCGATCCACCAGGCGGCCGTGGAGCCGGGCAGCACCCCGGCCGCGGGGCAGGGGCCGCTGGCCAGCAGCGGCGTGCCGGAGACGGGGGCGGGCGCGGGAGCCGTACCGAAGTTGACGGCGCAGACCAGGCCGTCGCCGCGGACGAAGGCCAGCACGCCGGGCGGGGTGTCCAGCCAGCGCAGGTCGCCCTCGCCCAACTGGGGCAGCTCCCGGCGCAGTTGCAGACCGTCGCGGTACAGGTGCCAGAAGGAGCGGGTGTCGGCGAGGGCGCGTTCGGTGGCGTACTCGGCGAAGTACTCCGGCTGCGGCAGCCAGGGCCGTACGCCCTCGGCGCCGGAGGTGAAGCCGAACGGGGACGCCTGTCCCGACCAGGGCAGCGGCACCCGGCAGCCGTCGCGGACGCGGGCGCGGCTGCCGGTGCGGCGGAAGATCGGGTCGGTGAGCACGTCGTCGGGCAGGTCGACGACCTCGGGCAGACCGAGCTCCTCGCCCTGGTAGATGTACGCGGCTCCGGGCAGCGCCAGCATCAGCAGCGCGGCGGCACGGGCGCGGGCGGCGCCGAGGGGCTGCGCCGGGAGTGGCGTCGTCGGCCCGAAGGGCGGGCCGGGCGGCGGCGTGGGGGTACCTCCCGCCCGAGCCGTGCGAAGCTCGGTTCGAGGGTGGGGGAGCGTGCTCTCGGCGTGCCGGGCGGAAGCCCTCGTACTGGCCGTACTTGGGCTTTCGCTCGGTGCGGCGAGTGGGGGCACCTCGCACGCCCTTGAGGCAGTGGGGGAGCGTGCCAGGCGTCGCCCGGCAGGCGCCACTTCCGGCGCAGTCCCTCGACCGCTGCCTTCGGGGACGGGTTCGCCGTAGCGGGTGACGGTGCGGACCTGGTCGTGGTTGTTGAGGACCCAGGTGACCGTGGAGCCGGTGCCGGCGATGTCCTCCATGGCCTCGGAGACGACCTTGCGGAAGGCGTCGGCGTCCCAGGGGGCGCTGAGCAGGTCGAAGAAGAACGCCTGGTGGAGTTCGTCCGGGCGGACGTACCGGGCGTGTTCGCGGGCGGTGGGGACGGAGACCTCGCCGACGAGGAGGCGCTCGCGTCCGTCGCGCTCCCGGTACTCCTCGCACAGGGAACGCCAGTGGCGCCACACGTCGTGCACCTCGGGCTGGTTCCAGGCGAGCGGGTTGACCGAGTCGCGGGTGCGGGCGTCGGCCTCCGGGTCGTCGGAGTCGGGCAGTTCGGGGTGCTTGAAGAGGCCCGCGGCGACGTCGATACGGAAGCCGTCGACGCCGCGGTCCAGCCAGAACCGCAGGACGCGGTCGAACTCGGCGGGGATCTCGGGGTTGCGCCAGTTCCAGTCGGGCTGTTCGGGGGTGAACATGTGCAGGTACCACTGGCCGTCGCCGACTCTGCTCCAGGCCGGGCCGCCGAACATGGCGTGCCAGTTGTTGGGCGGTTCGCTGCCGTCGGGCCCGCGGCCGTCGGCGAAGTGGAAGCGGGCGCGGGCCGGGCTGCCGGGCTCGGCGGCGAGCGCCTCGCGGAACCACGGGTGCTCGCTGGAGCAGTGGTTGGGGACGATGTCGAGGAGCACCTTGACGCCGAACCGCCGGGCGGCCGACACCAGCAGGTCGAACTCGGCGAGGTCGCCGAAGACCGGGTCGACCCCGCAGTAGTCGGCCACGTCGTAGCCGTGGTCGTGCTGCGGCGAGGGGTAGAACGGGCTCAGCCAGATCCCGTCGACGCCGAGCTTCTTCAGGTACGGCAGCCCCGCGCGGACGCCGGCCAGATCGCCGATGCCGTCGCCGGTGCTGTCCAGGAAGCTGCGGACGTAGACCTGGTAGATCACCGCGTCGCGCCACCAGTGGTGCTTGCTCAACATGCATGCATGTTAGGTAGGCGCTGCGCAGGGGTGTCAATGAAGTGAACGGAGGCTACCGGGCAGTTGAGGGTATAAATCGCCACTTACTGGAGCACTGCGAAGCCAAATGAGATATGCGCGTTACCTAACAAGTAACTATCGCGGCTAGCGGCGGGCGATGGCGTCGAGTTCCCGCGCCAGCCGGCGCACGGCCTGCTCGGGCGTCTGACGCCCGGTCAGCGCGTCGTGCACGACGGCCTGCACCACCAGGCTGACCTGGTCGTAGTGCGGGCTCTTGGGACGCGGCGCGGCCGAGAGCACGGCGGCGCGCAGGGTCGGCAGATACGGGAACCGCCGCACGAGGGCGGGGTCCTCGTAGAGCGCGGCACGCACCGGCGGCAGCGAGCCCCGGGTGAGCACCTGGCGCTGGACGCGCTCGCTGGTCAGGTACGCGATCAGGCGCGCGGCGGAGTCGGGGTGCCGCGCGTGGGTGTTGACGGCGAGGTTGGAGCCTCCGAGGACGCTCGTGCCCGGCCCGTCCGGCCCCGGCAGCGGTACGGCGCCGATCTTCCCGGCGACCTTGGACCCCGGGGCGGAGGCGACGGCGTACGCGTAGGGCCAGTTGCGCAGGAAGAGCAGCCGGCCGTCCTGGAAGGCCTGCTTGGACTCCTCCTCCTTGTAGGTGAGCGCCGCCCTGGGGATCCAGCCCTCGCGGAAGCCGCGCGCGAGGAATCCGATGCCCTCGCGGGCGGCGGCGGAGTTGACGGTGACGCGCGCGCCCTCGTCGCCGAGGATCGTGCCGCCCGCCGAGTACACCGCCTCGGCCGCGTTGACGGTGAGGCCCTCGTAGGGCAGGAACTGGCCCGCGTAGCCGCCCAGTCCGTACTTGGGCGCGATGGTCTTCGCGTCGTGTTCCAGCTCGGCCCAGGTGCGCGGCGGCGGCACGCCCTCCTTCGCGAGGACGTCCTTTCGGTACAGGAGCAGCCCGGCGTTCGTGACGTACGGGACGGCGTACAGCCGTCCGTCGTAGGTGGCCGTGTCGACGACCGGCGGCAGGAAGGTCTTCAGCGGGAAGCGGTCGCGCGGCAGCGGGCGGATCCAGCCGGCGGCGGCGAACTCCGAGGTCCAGTTGACGTCGATGTTGAGCACGTCGAAGCGGCTGCGGTCGCCGCCGCGCAGGTCGGTGGTCATCTGCGCGTGGGTCTCGTCGGCGGAGTCGGGCAGCTCGACGAGGGTGACCCGCTCGGCGGGGTGGGTGCGGTTCCAGCCCTGGAGGAGGGGGCCGAGATAGCCGGTGAGGTCCCCGGCGGTGGCCAGGGTGAGCGGGCCGCGGCCGTCGCCCGCGCCCTCGTCGGCGTGGGCGCCGGAGGCGACGTACCCGGTGAGGATCACGACGAGTGCGAGGAGGCCCCTACCGGCGGCGCGTATCCACCGCATAGGTTCCTCCCTGAACACGTACGCCTGGCTCCGGGCACCCTCGCCCGGGAGTCAGAGGCCATGTATACCTGTTAGGTATGGGCGATACTAGGGCCTGGAGCACATTGTGAGAGGACAGGAGGAGAGCACGAGTGCGCCTGCCCCTCCTGGCACTCCTCGCGCGCGGCCCCGCCCACGGCTACGAGCTCAAGCAGGACCTTGAGCAACTGCTGGGCTCCGCGTACCCTCAGCCGAACGTCGGCCAGATCTACGTGACCCTCGGCCGCCTCGAGAAGTCGGGACTGATCGAGGGCGAGGAGGTCGAGCAGTCCAGCCGGCCCAACAAGAAGATCTACCACCTCACCGACGCCGGACGTGAGGAGTTGCGCGCCTGGTTCGCGGAGCCCGAGGACGAGCCACGGGTACGGGACGAGTTCTTCATGAAACTCGCCCTCGCCCCGCAGACCGGCCTCGCCGACCAGATCGCCCTCATCAACAAGCAGCGGCGTCAGTACCTCAACACCATGCGCAACCTGTCGAAGCTGGCCGCGGCCGAGAACCGCGACAACAGAATCGCCCATCTGCTGATCGAGGGCGCCATGCTGCACCTCCAGGCCGACCTTGACTGGCTGGAACGGTGCCAGGAGGAACTGGAGGAGCCGCGGTGAGCGACCACCCCACTCCCCTGCTGCGCGCCGAGGGCCTCGTCAAGACACACTACGGCGAGGGCGCTCCCGCCCGTGCCGTGCGCGGGGTGGACCTTCAGGTGGCGCGCGGCGAGTTCGTGGCCGTCACCGGTCCCTCCGGCGCCGGGAAGTCGACGCTGCTGCATCTGCTGGGCGGGCTCCAGCGGCCGGACCAGGGCACTTACTGGCTGGACGGCCGGTGCACCGACTCCTACAGCGAGGCCCGCTGGGCGGAGGAGCGCCGGAAGGTCATCGGGATCGTCTTCCAGTTCTTCAACCTGGTCTCCAACCTGTCGGTCGCCGACAACGTCGAGCTGCCCGCCCTGCTCGCCGGCCGCTCCCCCAAGCAGGCCCGCGCCGAGCGGCGGGAGCTGCTGGCCGAGCTGGGGCTCGACGGCAAGGAGCGCGGCATGCCGGGCGAGCTGTCCGGCGGCGAGCAGCAGCGCGTCGCCCTGGCCCGCGCCCTGGTCAACCGTCCGCCGCTGCTGCTGGCCGACGAGCCGGCCGGCAGCCTCGACAGCAAGGGCACCCGCGAGGTGATGCGGCTGCTGTCCCGCTTCCACCAGCGCGGCCAGACGATCGTCCTGGTCACCCATGACGCCCGGCTGGCGAGCGCCGCGGACCGCGTGATCAGCTTCTTCGACGGCCGCATAGCCGACGACGCGGAGCTGGACGGCACGCCGTCCCGCCGGGCCGGGACGTCGGGCGTACTGGAGCTGAGGGACTGACCCCATGCGTGCCACCCTGCGCTGGGCGCACTCCGATCTGCGGACACACCGCGGCGAGGCGCTGTTCCTCGTGCTCGCGACCGCCGGCATCGTCGCCTCCCTGCTGCTGGCCACGGCGCTGTTCGGCTACGCCACCAATCCGTGGCAGCGGGTCTTCACCCAGGCGCGCGGCGCGCATGTGTGGATCCATGCCGTGCCGTCCGCGGACACCCGCCGGCTGGCCGCCCTGGACGGCGTGAACGCCGTCGCCGGCCCCTACGCCACCGAGTCCGTCACCGTCTCCGTGCGCGGCACCCGCGCGTCGGCCGAACTGCGCGGCACCCCCGGGCGACCCGCCGTCGGCCGCCCGCTGCTCGTCTCGGGCCACTGGCTCGACCCCGCCCGGCCCGACGGCGTGGTGCTGGAGGACAGCCTGGCCCGCGCCCTGCTCGCCGAGCCCGGCGACACCCTGACACTGCCCGGCACGACCCGGACGCTGATCGTCGTGGGCGTCGCCGACAGCGCCGAACCCCGCTACGGCCCCGGCGAGCAGCCCGGACTCGTCTGGGCGGTGCCGTCCGCGGTGCGCGACCCGGGCGGCCAGGTCGTGGGCCTGCGCCTGACCGACCCCGACGACACCGACTACGCGGTCCAGCGCGCCGTCACCGTGCTCGGCGCCGGCTCGGTCACCGAGGTCTCCACCTGGCGGCAGGCGCAGGCCGAGGCGCAGGGCGACAACCGGCTGCTCGGCCAGGTGCTGGGCCTGTTCGGACTGGGCGCGCTGGTGGCCGCCGCCTTCGCGGTCCACGGCGCGATCGGCACCCGGATCCGCGGTCATCTGCGGGACATCTCGGTACTGAAGGCGATCGGCTTCACGCCCGGCCAGGTGGTCCGGATCTTCCTGCTCCAGCACGTGGCGTACGCCGTGCTGGGCGCCGTGGCCGCGGCGGCCCTCATCCAGGGGCTGGGCGCCCGCGTGCCGGGGCGGCTGGGCGACGCGGTCGGAGTGTGGCAGGGGCTGCCGGGGCACACGGCGGCGCTGGTCGTGGTGCCGGTGGGCGCGGTGCTGTTCATCGGCGCGGTCACCGGGCTCGCGGCCTGGCGGGCGGGCCGCGTGCCCCCGGTACCGGTGCCGGGCCGTACGACCGCGCCCGGCGGCCGGCTGCCGGGCGTGGCACGCCGCGCCCTGGCGCTGCGGCTGCTCGGCCTGCGCCTGCCGCCCGCGCTGGTGCTCGGCGGGCACCAGGCCTTCGCCCGCCGCCCGCGCACCCTCGCCACGGTCGGCAGGCTCGCGCTGCCGCTGCTGCTGATCGTGGTGGCGATGAGCGCCTGGACCACCATCGACCGCTTCCACAGCCGGCCCGAGCGACTCGGTCTGCCGGCCGCGCTCACCGTCCGCGGGGACGGCACGCTCGGCGACCGGGGGACGCGGGCCCTGCTGGACCACGAGCCGCGGGTCGCCGCCGTCTACCCGGGTGTGGAGACCGCGGCACTGGTGCCCGGCCAGACCGCCACCATCGCTCTGCGAGGTCTCGGCACCCGCCAGGACCCCTACCCGTACACCCTCGCCGAGGGCCGTCCCGCGCACGGCCCGGACGAGGCGGTGGCCGGGCAGGGCCTGCTCGACCTCCTCGACGTACGGGTCGGCGACTGGGTGCGGATGACGGTGGGCGAGCAGCCGCAGATCCTGCACATCGTGGGCCGCAGCATCGAGCCGGAGAACGGCGGCCGGGTCATCTCCACCTCGCTGGACACCCTCCGCGAGAACGACCCGCACCTCACCCCGACCCTCTACCAGCTGCGGCTGCGCCCCGGCGCCGACGCCCACCAGGTCGCCGCCGCCCTGCTCGCGGCCGGCCACGGCCACCTGGACGTGCACGCCGTGACCAACCCGGCCGACGGGCTGTCCCCGCTGCGTGCCGTGGTCGCCGGGCTGGTCTGTGTGCTCGCGCTGATCGGCCTGGTCGAACTGCTGACCGCGATCGGCGGCACCGTGCGCGAGGGCGAGCGGGACCTGCTGGCCCTGAAGGCGATCGGGCTCTCGCCGCGCCAGATCACCGCGATCACGGTGACGGCCACCAGCTGCACCGCCCTGACGGCCGTGCTGATCGCCGCGGCCGCCGGTCTGCCGCTCGGCCACTGGCTGATCGACGCCCAGGGCCGCTCCAGCGGCATCGGCGCCGGCATCGCCGCGGGCCCCTCCCCGCTGCTCCTGCTGCTGTTCGGAGCCGCGGCGGTGGCGGGCGCCGCGGGACTCGCCGCCCTGCCCGCGTCCCGGGCGGCGCGGCGACGGCTCGCGGACACGCTGAGCGCGGTGGCCTGAACCACGGCCACCGCGACGGCGCGAGCGGCGGATCAGCTCCGGCCGCGCAGCTCCCGGTACTTCGCGACCAACGCCTTGGTCGAGGCGTCCAGGCCGGGGACCTCGGCGCCCTCGGTCAGGGCCGGTTCGACGCGCTTGGCCAGCACCTTGCCGAGCTCGACGCCCCACTGGTCGAAGGAGTCGATGTTCCAGATCGCGCCCTGGACGAACACCTTGTGCTCGTACAGCGCGACGAGCTGGCCGAGCACCGACGGGGTCAGCTCGGTCGCCAGGATCGTGGTCGTGGGATGGTCGCCCCGGAACGTCTTGTGCGGCACCAGCTCCTCCGGCACCCCCTCGGCGCGCACCTCCTCGGGCGTCTTGCCGAAGGCCAGCGCCTGGGTCTGCGCGAAGAAATTGGCCATCAGCAGGTCGTGCTGCGCCTTGAGTTCGTCGCTCAGCTCGGCGACCGGGTTGGCGAAGCCGATGAAGTCCGCCGGGATCAGCTTGGTGCCCTGGTGGATGAGCTGGTAGTAGGCGTGCTGGCCGTTGGTGCCCGGGGTGCCCCAGACCACGGGGCCGGTCT
>NZ_JBEXZD010000147.1:0-16415 GCF_040628575.1 Streptomyces sp. NPDC006393 | reverse complement strand
CCGTGAGCGGGTTCGGCTCCGTCCCCTCGAAGATGTTGACGCCGACGATCTTCTCCTGACCGGACTCGATACGGGCCCGGCGCTCGGCGTGCGAGCCCCACCCGGGGCGACCGGCCCTTCTCTGTCTCGCTCGATCTCGGCGCTTACCGCTTGTGCTGCGAGTCCGCCACCGTCACCTCGACCCGCTGGAACTCCTTGAGCTCGCTGTAGCCGGTCGTGGCCATCGCCCGGCGCAGCGCGCCGAAGAAGTTCATGGAGCCGTCCGGGGTGTGGGACGGACCCGTGAGGACCTCCTCGATCGTGCCGACCGTGCCCAGGTCGACCTTCTGGCCGCGCGGCAGCTCCTCGTTGACGGCCTCCATGCCCCAGTGGTGGCCCTTGCCCGGCGCGTCCGTGGCGCGGGCGAGCGGGGAGCCCATCATCACCGCGTCCGCGCCGCAGGCGATCGCCTTGGGCAGGTCGCCGGACCAGCCGACGCCGCCGTCCGCGATCACATGCACGTACCGGCCGCCGGACTCGTCCATGTAGTCGCGGCGGGCCGCCGCCACGTCCGCCACCGCCGTCGCCATCGGGACCTGGATGCCCAGCACGTTGCGCGTGGTGTGGGCGGCGCCGCCGCCGAAGCCGACGAGCACACCGGCGGCACCCGTGCGCATCAGGTGCAGGGCCGCGGTGTAGGTGGCGCAGCCGCCGACGATCACCGGGACGTCGAGCTCGTAGATGAACTGCTTCAGGTTCAGCGGCTCGTGCGAGGACGACACGTGCTCGGCGGAGACCGTCGTGCCGCGGATGACGAAGATGTCCACGCCCGCGTCCACGACCGCCTTGGAGAACTGGGCGGTGCGCTGCGGGGAAAGCGCGGCGGCGGTGACCACGCCGGCGTCGCGGACCTCCTTGATGCGCGTGCCGATCAGCTCCTCCTTGATCGGAGCCGCGTAGATCTCCTGGAGGCGGCGGGTCGCGGCCTCGGCGGGCAGCTCGGCGATCTCGTCGAGGAGCCGCTGCGGGTCCTCGTGGCGCGTCCACAGGCCCTCGAGGTTCAGCACGCCCAGTCCGCCCAGCTCGCCGATGCGGATGGCGGTGGCCGGGGAGACGACCGAGTCCATGGGGGCGGCCAGGAAGGGCAGCTCGAAGCGGTAGGCGTCGATCTGCCAGGCGATCGAGACCTCCTTCGGGTCCCGCGTACGGCGGCTGGGGACGACGGCGATGTCGTCGAAGGCGTACGCCCGGCGGCCGCGCTTGCCGCGCCCGATCTCGATCTCAGTCACGTTGGTGGCCTTTCCCTGATGCGTTTCAGCGTCTTCCAGTATCGCCGACGCCCATGACAAAGGCGGCCCCGGAGGAGTCCGGGGCCGCCCTCAGTCGTGCTCCACGCGCGCGTGGATCACTTCTTGCCGCTGTAGTTCGGCGCCTCGACCGTCATCTGGATGTCGTGCGGGTGGGACTCCTTCAGGCCCGCCGAGGTGATGCGTACGAACCTGCCGTTGGCCTGGAGCTCGGGCACCGTCTTGCCGCCGACGTAGAACATCGACTGGCGCAGGCCGCCGACCAGCTGGTGGACGACCGAGGACAGCGGGCCGCGGTAGGGCACCTGGCCCTCGATGCCCTCGGGGATCAGCTGCTCGTCGGAGGCGACGCCCTCCTGGAAGTAGCGGTCCTTGGAGAACGACTTGCGGTCGCCGCGGGACTGCATGGCGCCGAGCGAGCCCATGCCCCGGTAGGACTTGAACTGCTTGCCGTTGATGAACAGCAGCTCGCCCGGGGACTCCTCGCAGCCGGCGAGCAGCGAGCCGAGCATCACCGTGTCGGCGCCCGCGACCAGGGCCTTGGCGATGTCGCCCGAGTACTGGAGGCCGCCGTCGCCGATGACCGGGACGCCGGCCTCCTTGGCGGCCAGCGAGGCCTCGTAGATGGCGGTGACCTGCGGGACGCCGATGCCGGCGACCACACGGGTGGTGCAGATGGAGCCGGGGCCGACACCGACCTTGATGCCGTCGGCGCCCGCGTCGACCAGGGCCTGGGCGCCGTCGCGGGTGGCGACGTTGCCGCCGATGACGTCGACGCCGGCGGAGTTCGACTTGATCTTGGCGATCATGTCGCCGACGAGCCGGGAGTGGCCGTGGGCGGTGTCGACGACGATGAAGTCGACGCCCGCCTCGATCAGGGCCTGGGCGCGCTCGAAGGCGTCACCGGCCACACCGACCGCCGCGCCGACCAGCAGCCGGCCCTTGGCGTCCTTGGCCGCGTTCGGGTACTGCTCGGCCTTGACGAAGTCCTTGACCGTGATCAGGCCCTTGAGGACGCCCGCGTCGTCGACCAGCGGCAGCTTCTCGATCTTGTGGCGGCGCAGCAGCTCCATGGCGTCGACGCCGGAGATGCCGACCTTGCCGGTGACCAGCGGCATCGGCGTCATGACCTCGCTGACCCGGCGCGAGCGGTCGGGCTCGAAGGCCATGTCACGGTTGGTGACGATGCCGAGCAGCTTGCCGGAGGGGTCGGTGACGGGCACGCCGCTGATGCGGAACTTGGCGCACAGCGCGTCGGCCTCGCCGAGCGTCGCCTCCGGGTGGATGGTGATCGGGTTGGCCACCATGCCGGACTCGGAGCGCTTGACGAGGTCGACCTGGTTGGCCTGGTCCTCGATGGACAGGTTGCGGTGCAGCACACCGACACCGCCCTGGCGGGCCATCGCGATCGCCATGCGGGACTCGGTCACCTTGTCCATGGCCGCCGACAGCAGCGGGATGTTGACCCGCACGTTCTTGGAGACGTACGAGGCGGTGTCGATCTCGTCGGGCGCCATGTCCGACGCGCCCGGCAGCAGCAGCACGTCGTCGTAGGTCAGCCCGAGTGTCGCGAATTTCTCGGGCACTCCGTCGACGTTTGCAGTCATGACACCTTCCCCAAATGGCCTTGATCGGTGCGGATGTCCATGCTAACGGGAAGCGGAGGCGTCTGATTCCACGATCAAGGGCCACCGCAGGCTTCGTATGTTCGTACGGAACGGGCGCGCGGCCCGTTCACCACCGGTCCGGCAGCGGCGCGCCTACTGCTCGGCGAGGGCGCGCAGCCGGCTGAGTGCCCGGTGCTGGGCCACCCGGACCGCTCCTGGTGACATTCCCAACATCTGTCCCGTTTCCTCCGCGGTCAAGCCCACGGCGATGCGCAGCAGGAGCAGCTCCCGCTGGTTCTCGGGGAGGCTGGCGAGCAGCTTCTTGGCCCACTCGGCGTCGCTGCTGAGCAGGGCACGCTCCTCCGGGCCGAGGGAGTCGTCCGGACGCTCGGGCATCTCGTCGGAGGGCACCGCCGTCGAACCGGGGTGCCGCATCGCCGCGCGCTGGAGGTCGGCGACCTTGTGGGAGGCGATGGCGAAGACGAACGCCTCGAAGGGGCGTCCGGTGTCCCGGTAGCGCGGCAGGGCGAGGAGGACGGCGACGCAGACCTCCTGGGCCAGGTCCTCGACGAAGTGGCGCGCGTCGCCGGGCAGCCGGGACAGCCGGGTGCGGCAGTAGCGCAGCGCCAGGGGGTGGACGCGGGCGAGCAGATCGTGGGTGGCCTGCTCGTCGCCGTCGACGGCACGGTGGACGAGGGCACCGATCGCCCCTTGGGCAACTGCCGCCTCGTCGTCCCGCATCGGTCCATGGTGCCTTGGCGTCGTACGCTCCGTGGCACCGCCTTCGTGGTTGTGCACCGAAGCGTTATGAGCGGGTGCGCCGGAACCCATCCCCTGCGCCCTCCCATTCCGCTCGACCGACTCGTCCCCGAGGAACTCCACACCTCAAGGATGCGGCATCCGCCGCGAAACGAGCAGCGGCCGTCCGGCGGGCCGCGTTGCCACCCGCCCCCGGCATGCGGTAGGCGGCGGCTCGTACGGCCCCGGAGCGGCCCTGCCCCGGCTCCGGACACGGCCCCGCGGGGTCGCCCCGCTCGGGCCGCGAGGCGGCGGAACGGCCCGTGCTCACCGGGCGCTCGGCCGCACGGAGACCGCCCTCACGGAGACCGCCCTCATGGAGACCGTCCTCACCGGCCCGCCCGACCCGTGCGGACCCGACCGTACGACGGCGACTGCGCAGATACGTATCGGCAGCAGGAGCGAGGCGTGGCGCGTGCGCTCCCCTGTCGTACGTCCCGTGTCGTGCTTCCAGGCACATGTCGTACGTCCAGGCGCATGTCGTACGTCCGGACACGGCGGGCGCTCCACGGGACGCTCCCCACGCTCGATCCCGCGCGTGGGGGCGCCGTACACGTCCGCCGGTTCGGGCCGGACCCGGCGGACCTAACGGACCAGGCCCCACCGGAAGCCGAGCGCCACCGCGTGCGCGCGGTCCGAGGCACCGAGCTTCTTGAACAGCCGGCGGGCGTGCGTCTTGACGGTGTCCTCGGAGAGGAACAGCTCGCGGCCGATCTCCGCGTTGGAACGGCCGTGGCTCATGCCCTCCAGGACCTGGATCTCACGCGCGGTGAGCGTGGGCGCGGCGCCCATCTCGGCGGAGCGCAGCCGGCGCGGGGCGAGCCGCCAGGTGGGGTCGGCGAGGGCCTGGGTCACCGTGGCGCGCAGTTCCGCGCGGGAGGCGTCCTTGTGCAGATAGCCGCGGGCGCCGGCGGCGACGGCGAGTGCCACACCGTCGAGGTCCTCGGCGACCGTGAGCATGATGATGCGCGCACCGGGGTCGGCGGACAGCAGGCGCCGGACCGTCTCGACGCCGCCCAGGCCGGGCATGCGCACGTCCAT
Organism: Streptomyces sp. NPDC006393; assembly: GCF_040628575.1. NCBI lineage: Bacteria > Bacillati > Actinomycetota > Actinomycetes > Kitasatosporales > Streptomycetaceae > Streptomyces > Streptomyces sp. NPDC006393. Next base: position 11,683 of record NZ_JBEXZD010000147.1, on the reverse strand, counting down.
GAGAATGAGGTCCGAGCGGTCGGCACCCCAGCGGCGGAGAACTTCCTCGCCGTTGGCCGCCGTCGTCACACGCTCGACGCCGGGCACGGTCGCGACCGCGCGGCGGAGCGCCTCTCGGGCAAGCGGGGAGTCGTCGCAGACGAGGACGGATGTCATGGCCGCCCTCCGCAGCTGATGCGCGTCACCTTGAGCCTCCAGGCTGGTACGAAATCGTCACCTGTGCGGTCGACCGTCTCGGACGCCTGCCCGAGCACTTGTGTTTTCAACCGCCTCCGCACTCTCAACGACGGTCACTCGAAAGAGTTACGGGGCCGTACGCCGTTTTCGGCACTCTACGTGAGGGAGCGGACACAGTGCAGACACAGACGTCATACCCTCAACTTTTCATCACAAGCTATGCCCCATTCAGCCCCTTTTCTTCCCGTTTCCAGGTGTCTAGGGCTAGATTCGCAATGAGTCATATTTTCATCTCCTTAGATCGGAGATGTACGGTCGTTGGCACCGTATCCGCCACCGAACGGCTACAAGGGGTCACGCAATGGCAGATTTCTCCCGCCTTCCCGGACCGAATGCGGACCTGTGGGACTGGCAGCTGCTCGCTGCCTGCCGCGGGGTGGACAGCTCGCTCTTCTTCCATCCGGAGGGCGAGCGCGGGGCGGCTCGGAGCGCTCGAGAGAACTCGGCCAAGGAGGTCTGCATGAGGTGCCCGGTCCGTGCGGAGTGCGCGGCACACGCCTTGGCGGTGCGCGAGCCGTACGGAGTGTGGGGTGGACTGACCGAGGACGAGCGCGAGGAGCTCATGGGGCGGGCACGCAACCGGCTGGTGCCGGCCACGTCCCCCAGCGGGGATACCGCCTCGGATCATTGAAGGAACGTTTCTTCTTACACACGCACGACCAACTGACAAGGGCACGCGACCGCGTGCCCTCCCCTTGCCGTCTCACCTGACGCCCGCCGGCCGTCCCACCGACGCCTGGACGCCCGCCGGCCGTGTCACCTCGCCCCGGCGCGCACCAGCTCGTCCAGCGTGGCCGACACCGCGGGCACCTGGGCCAGGTCCGGCAGGGTGAGCGCCACGATCTCGCGCCGTACCGTCGGCTCCAGTTCGACGGTGCGCGCACCCCGGGGACGTACGGACTCGACGGCGAGCTGGGGCAGCACGGCGACCCCGAGCCCCGCGCCCACCAGCCCGACCACCGCGGGGTAGTCGTCGGTGGCGAAGTCGATGCGGGGCGTGAAGCCGGCGCCCGCGCACACCTGTACCAGCTGGCCGCGGCAGCGCGGGCAGCCCGCGATCCACGGCTCGTCAGCGAGTTCCGCGATGCCGACCGACCCCGCGCGGGCCAGCGGGTGCCGCTCGGGCACGAGGCCCACGAGCCGGTCGGTCAGCAGCGGCCGCACCACCAGGTCCGACCACTCCTCGCCGTCGGCCGCGCCCTCGCCGGCGGCGCCCTCGTAGCGGAAGGCGAGCGCGACGTCGCAGTCGCCCTCGCGCAGCAGTTCGACGGACCTCGGCGGCTCGGCCTCCTCCAGGGAGACCCGGGTACCGGGGTGCGCGGCGCGCAGCGCGGCCAGCGCGGTCGGCACCAGCGTGGAGCTGCCGCTCGGGAAGGAGACGAGCCGTACCCGGCCGGCCCGCAGCCCGGCGATGGCGGCGACCTCCTCCTCGGCGGCGGTGAGCCCGGCGAGGATGCCGCCCGCGTGCCGCACCAGCGCCTCGCCGGCCTCGGTCAGCCGCATCTCGCGGCCGGTGCGGACCAGCAGCGGGGTGCCGACATTGGTCTCCAGGGCCTTCATCTGCTGGCTGACGGCGGGCTGGGTGCAGCCCAGCTCGCGCGCCGCCGCCGAGAACGACCCGCTGGTGGCCACGGCGCGCAGCACGCGCAGATGACGAGCCTCGATCACCCTTTGAGCATAAGCGATCCTTGGGTCGGCCGCCCAATAATGCGTCGACACTTTGACGACGGCTCCCTTACCGTGCTCGCATGAAGCTTCTCTCCGTCAATCTGGGCCTTCCGCGGGCCGTGCCGTACACCGACCAGCCGGAGGGCGTGACCGGGATCGACAAGCGGCCGGTGGACCACCCGGTGCGGGTGGCCGCGCCCGGACCGAAGGGGGTCGGTGCGAGCGGGCTGGCCGGGGACGCGGTGTGCGACACGCGGCACCACGGCGGCGACGACCAGGCGGTGTACGCCATGGCGCGCGAGGACATGGACGACTGGGAGCGCGAGCTGGGCCGGACGCTGGCGAACGGCGCGTTCGGCGAGAACCTCACCACGGCGGGCCTGGACGTGTCCGGCGCGCTGATCGGCGAGCGCTGGCGCATCGGCTCGCCGGCCGGTCCGTCGGTGCTGCTGGAGGTCACCAGCGGGCGGATCCCGTGCCGGACCTTCCAGGGCCACATGGGCGAGCGGGGATGGGTGAAGCGGTTCACGCGAAAGGGTGCGCCGGGGGCGTATCTGCGGGTGATCGAGCCGGGTGAGATCCGCTCCGGCGATCCGGTCGAGATCGTGCACCGACCGGACCACGACGTGACGGTGGCCATGGAGTTCCGGGCCAACACCACGGAGCGCTCCCTGCTGCCGCGCCTGCTCGCGGCCGGGGAGGCGCTGCACCCGGAGGCCCTGGCGGCGGCCAGGAAGTACCGGGAGACGTACTCGGCTTGACAGGCCGTGGACGGCGGGACGACACCTGATCCCCACCGATCGGGAGGGCCTGTGCACAGATCGGGAACCGGCCGCCCGGACCACTAATCTTTCGCCATGACAACGGCTCTGATTACGGGATCCACCGCGGGCATCGGTGCGGCGTTCGCGCGGCGGCTGGCGGCGGACGGGCACGACCTCGTCCTGGTGGCACGCGACACCGAGCGCCTGACGGACCAGGCGACCGAGCTGCACGACCGGCACGGCATCGAGGCGGAGGTGCTCACGGCCGATCTGTCGAAGGAGGCGGGCATCGAGGCGGTCGCCGCCCGGCTGGGCGATCGCCGCAACCCGGTCGACCTGCTGATCAACAACGCGGGCTTCGGCAACAAGGGCCGCTTCCTCGAGGTGCCGATGGCCGACGAGCTGACGATGCTCAAGGTGCACGTCGAGGCGGTGCTGCGGCTGACGGCGGCGGCGACGGCGGCGATGCGCGAGCGCGGCCGGGGCGGCGTGGTGAACGTGGCGTCGGTGGCGGCGTTCGTGCCGCGCGGCACCTACGGGGCGTCGAAGGCGTGGGTCGTGCAGTTCACCCAGGGTGCCGCCCGCGACCTGGCCGGCACCGGGGTGCGCCTGATGGCCCTGTGCCCGGGCTTCGTGCGCACCGAGTTCCACCAGCGGGCCGGCATGGCCACGGACAACATCCCGAACTGGATGTGGCTGGACGCGGACAAGCTGGTCGCGGCGGCCCTGGCGGACCTGGCGCGCGGCAAGACCCTCTCCGTCCCGGACCCGCGCTACAAGACGCTGATGGGCCTGGTGAAGGTGACCCCCCGGGGCCTGCTGGGCGGGATCACCTCGAAGACGGGCCGCAAGTACGGCCCCCAGTAGGTGGACGGAAGCGGTCCGGAGCGCTACGGAGGTGACGTCGTCCCCCCGGTGGGAAAATGGCGGTGACGGAACCGGGCCAGGGGGGCCGGAGGGGCGTCATGACCTTCGTACAACTGATCGAGTGCAGGACGAGCCGGTTCGATGAGATGAACCGGCTGATCGACACCTGGCTGGAACAGACCGGCGGCAAACGAACCGCGACCCACGCACTGGTCGGCAAGGACCGCTCGGACAGAGCGCACATCGTGGAGATGGTGGAGTTCCCGTCGTACGAGGAGGCGATGCGGAACTCGAACCTCCCGGAGACCGACGAGATCTTCCGCGGCATGGTCGCCCTGTGCGACGAGATGCCCACCTTCATCGACCTGGAGGTCGTACGGGACGAGCGGCTCTGCGACGACACCGTGCGGCGCTTCTTCGACACGCTCGCCGGGGCGGGAGAAGTGCCCCCGCTCAACGACCTGATCGACGAGGACTGCCACAGCCACGACCCGATCAACCCGCAGACCACCATCGGCCTGGACACGATCCGGCGCGAGTTCCGCATGTGGCGCGACGCCTTCGACTCCGCCTTCACCCTCGAGGAGGTCCTCGCCCAGGACGACCGGGCCTGCGCCCGCTGGTCCTGGAAGGCCACCCACAAGGGCGAGTTCCTGGGCATCGCCCCCACCGGCAGGCAGGTCACCATGACCGGCACGACCCTCTTCCACTTCGGCGCCGACAACAAGATCACCGAGCTGTGGTGGCAGCACGACCACTTGGGCCTGCTGCAACAGCTGGGGGCGCTGGACGAGTTGGAGACGTAGGAGACTCCGGACTCGTGTCCTGGCCGGACTCGATCGTTGTCAGCCGGCCAGCCGGACGTAGCAGTGCGACCAGTCGAGGGTCCACTCGCCCTCCATCTCGTAACCGGCCTCGCTCACCTGCTCGGTCGCCCGTTCCAGGAAGGTCCGAAGCCCTTCCACGGACGCGGTGTCCAGGGGCTCACCACCGGGGACGGACACGGGCCCGCTGTAAAAGACGTGCCATTCTCCCCAGCGCGCCCCGGTGATCTGGAGGGCGGGGACGTCGCCTTCGTTGTCGATCGAGGCTAAGTAACGGATCGCGTCCGATTCCCCGTGGTCCAGGTCGTCGTCGGAGGAGTCGCAGTCCTCGCCTTCGCACTGGGGGTCGGTGACGTCGCTCTCGCAGGAGGACCAGCTCAGACGCCACGGCCCGTACGTGTCCCATGTCTCCGTGTCCAGTTTCCGCCGAGCGGCTTCGACGAGGACGGTGAGCCCTCGGAGCGAGCGTCCGTCGAAGTCCGGCGGGAGTTCATCGCTCAGATCCCAGTGCGGATCCTGGGCCACCCCTCCGGGGTAGGCGTGCACGAGTCGCAGGACGCGGCCCTCCGCGTCGCGGTCCTCGTGGCCCTGACGGCTGTCCATCTTCGCGTAGCGCTTCGGGATCTCGCCCCAGCACAGGCCGGGCATGCCGGGGAAACACGAGTGGGCATCCGTGTCCTCGTCGCTCTCCCCGGACTCCTCGATCACCTCGAAGTCCTCGAATCCTCGAATCCTCGAAGTCCTCGAAGTCCGTGTCCGCGCAGGACGGCTCGCTGCTCGGAGTCGAGAAGAAGTCCGGCTGGGACGGGTTGAGGCAGACCGCTTCCAGTCGCGCCTGGCCGATGCGGCTGTTGCTCAGCCTTTCAGGCACCTCGTCGCCCATGTCGACGGCACGCGCCTGCAGCGGTCGGTCCGCCGCACGGTAGAAGGCGATGTCGCAAAGGTTGCCGAGCCTCGTACACGAGAAGCGCATTCAAGGACCGGGCGGCCACTGGGCGACCCAACAGCTCGTCTCCAACGCGCCGTTGAACGCTGCCGAAGCCGCCATGCTCCTCGCTCAGATGCCCGTGTCGCCGCAGGTCGCACCGAGTACGCTGCATCCGGCGGTCGGTGAGCGGACTGGTCGGCCCACCGACGGTCTTCCCTGTGGCGACACCCCTGTGAACACCGGCAACCAACCCCCCAAACCCCCTGAGGGCGCACCCGATGCCGCCGCACCCGTCCAAGCCCCCGAAGCCCCGAACGCCTCGCCAACCCCGGAAGCCGCGCAAGCCCAGGTAGACCACGAGGGCCGCGAGGACGGAAGGCCCGATCCCCCGCTCCCCCACCTCAAAGAGGCACCCCCTCGAAGAGGCCCGTGCCCTCGCCGCCTCCTACCGCGACCTCGACCCGGCCCTGCGCACCATCCCCCGCGCGATGCACGCCGAGCTGACGGCCCACACCGCCCGCCGGCTCGCCGCCGGGCACTCGCCCGCCGCGATCCGCGCCCACATCCTGCGCAACCTCCCCGACGGCGACACCCGCGTCCACCGCCCCGGCGGCCTCGTGCGCTACCTCCTCGCCGAGGTGCCGCCGGTACCGCCCGCGCCCACCTCACCGCCACCGCGAAACGCGCCTTTGCACGCCCCGCAGGAACACCCCCGCCTCTCCACCCGGCTCGCCACCCTCCGCGAATGCGACGGACGACAGCAGGGTGCGCCGGCTGCCCGGGTGACCGAGCTGCGCCCAGACCCTGCCAACAGTCTTTGCTCTCCCTTTGCAGTGATCGAACTTGCGCACGGCGCACCGGGGTTAGAGTCGAACAGTCCGCGCGGCCGGCTGAGGGGGAGGACACCAAGTCATGGGCCACGACGGCGAGATACTCGACATCAAGATCGCCGACATCAAGCGGACTGCACCGCATTTCGGCCACGAGAGCGTTGCGCTCGCACACGCACTGACCAAGCTGAAGACCGGGCTGTCCGCGGCCGGCGCGCCTTGGGGCGACGACGAGCAGGGCACCAAGTTCCACGAGACGTACGGTCCCCTGGTCAAGCGCATCGAGGAGTCCGCCAAGATCCTCACCGGCGGACTGGCCAGCATTCACACGGCGATGGTCGACATGGCCGACGGCCACATCGACAACGAGCAGCTGATCCGTGCCATGTTCAGCAGGATCGGCGTCCCCCACGACACCACGGGCCACGGCAAGTGAGCGTCGCCGACAAGGCCCGCAAGGTCGTCCAGGACCTGACGGGCATGTGGTGGCCCGCGGCCGACGTCGACGGGCTGCGGGACGCCGCGAAGACGTGGCGGGACTTCGCCGACGACGTCGACGACGTCACCTCTGCCGCCAACAAGGCCGCCCGCTCCTTGATCGAGCACAACAAGGGTGAGGCCATCGCCGCCTTCGACGACCCGTTCTGGCGCCGCTACTACTACGACAAGCATGGCTGGCTCAAGGACCTGGCCGACGGCGCCCGCGACATGGCCAAGGCTCTGGACGCGTACGCGGACGCCGTGCACGGGGCGAAGAAGAAGATCGAGCACGAACTGGAGATCGTCGGCGCCACCCTCGTCGGCGGCACCCTCCTGGCCGTCTTCACCGCGGGCCTCTCGGAGGGTGCGGCCATCGCCGCCGCGGGGACCGTCACCGAACTCGCCGCAGGCCTGGGCATCACCGTCTCCGCCGAGGTCGCCTCCATCGCGGGCACCACCCTGGCCACCGCCGCCCTCGCGGGCATCGAGTCCGTCACCGTCGATCTCGCCGTCGCCCAGCCCCTGTCCATCGCCCTGGGCGAGCAGAAGGGCCTCAGCCTCGACGAGGCCCGCGAGGCCGGAGCGTACGGCGCGCTCCTGGGCGGCGCCCTCGGCGGTGGGGGCGCTGCCGTCAGGGCCGCGAGCAGGGCAGGCGGCTGGACCGAACTCCTGGGCGGCGTCCGGCTGCCCGGCCTCTCCCCCGAGTTGGCCCTGCCGGGCGGCGTGACGGCGTCGGCGGACGACCTCGGCCTGCTCATGAAGGGCGACGGCGAACCGAACGCCTGGCCGCGCAGCAAACGCAAGGGTGCGCTCAAACCCAAATACCGAGCGGATCTGGCAGGAGACGAGGGCAAGGGAACTGCCAGATCGCACTCCCATACCCTGGAGAAGCACGTCGAGAAGACCGACCGAGAGCTCCGGGCCCGCCTGCGCGCCGAGAAGAGGATCACCGGCAGTTCCAGCTTCATCAGCCCTGAGGCGGCACAGGACCTGACCGACCGCGCGATCGTTCAACGTCAGCACGACGTCAGGCGATGGCTTGAGAACACCAGAAGGCCGGAGCTCACGTTCAGGGTCGACTTCGGGGACGAAGTCACCGGCCGGAGCCTGTCCCGGGAGGACTTCATCAGAGGAACGGGACCGCACAACGTGCACCAGGTCTTCCTGCTCCTGCGTCGTGATCCCGACATGCCGAGCGGCTACCGTATCCACACCTCTTATCCCACCTCGTGAGCGCAAGGGAAGCCCTGTGAGCCACCACTACCCCGAAGGGTTCCTGGACAGAGACGAGCGGTTCCCCGCACTGCACGAAGTGCTCGATTCCTACGCCTTCTCCGGAAACTCCTTCACAGACACCCCCGATGAGCCCGGCGTAGCGCTCAAGGCGTATGTACGACAGGCCATGCGTGCACCGGGAACCCTCGACGCAGCCATTGCGGAGATCGACGACCTGTTGCAGGTCGGCCTGTTCAACGACGAGATCGCCGACGACGTTGACCTCCTGCCCCACGTCGAGCCCCCGGACGGACGCACCGTGGAGCAGTGTCTCGCGACCATTCGCTCCCACCTGGAACGGATCAGGGCCTCCGGCGTATACGAACAGGCAGAGCTTCCACAGACCGACTGGGAATGGAGAAAGCGGTTCCCGGAGCTCTCCTCTCTGCTGGGTGGCTACTTTCATCAGGATTACCCGAAGTTCTACGGGTCCCATCGAGAGGCTCTCGACGACTATCTCGACGGGAACCCCAGAGAATATCTCGCCGCAGCCGCCCAAGAACTCGGTGAATTTCTTTCCCGCGTCTCGTCGGACAAGGAACTGGAGCGTGCCGCGGAAATCCTGGGGCTCATGGTCTACCCCCCGGACGGCGTCTCACTGCGCCAGTGGCTCACCGACATCCGGAACATCATCACGCACCGGCACCGCGCCGGGTCCTGACGGTGGCCGCGGCCGACCTCAGTTCCCCGACAGGCCCCACACGGTGGCACACCGCCCCGACAGAACCCGTCCGCATGGGCGTCGCATCCGGTCAGGGCACCTCCGGAAGCGGAACCCTCGGGCCACATGACCACTTTCACGCTCCGCTTCCCCCCGGCGGCGCCCGGCCGGCTCGACGGCTCGCCGCCCGCTGATGGAGGCGTCGGGGTGGCCGTACTGCACACCGGTCCACGACACCGTCGAGGGACGGCGGCCGGGGACTCCTTCTCGTCACCTCGCTCTCCAAGGAGTGGGGCACGGCCCTGCTACGCCGTCGCCCCCGGCAAGACCGTCTGGGCCGTCGTGCCCACCGAGTACGGGACGAGGACGGACCCGTGACGGCGTGCCCCTCGGTCACGCGCCGGCGAACGTAGCCGCTCACGGCGGCATGCGTACGGCACCGGTGGGGCCCTCCTGGGGGACACTGGAGTTGCCGAAAGCAGCCGCCGTGGAACGCATCGCCGATCCCAAGCAACGCCTCAAGGACACTCTGGCGAAGGCCAGCGGCTGTAAGGGCAGGCGCCTCGCGGAGCTGCAGCAGCGCTTCCCACGGAACCGGCACAGACTGCTCGACCTGCTCGACCGCCACGGGCCAGTCGGCGAGGTTCCCTCGTGGCAGATGTTCGTGGCAGATCTGTCCGCCGCTCTGGGCGGCCTTTGACCTGGTCCTCCTCTCGTAGGCACCACGCACACTGCCCGGCGCCCCCTGTAGGGGCACCGGGCAGTGTGGTTGGACTCGGTTCAGCCAGGTGGCTCAGTGGGCGTGGCCGTGGCCGTGGCCCGCGGCGGCCGGCTCTTCCTCTTCCTTCTTCTCGACGACCAGGGTCTCGGTCGTCAGCAGGAGGGAGGCGATGGAGGCGGCGTTCTCCAGGGCGGAGCGGGTGACCTTCACCGGGTCGATGACGCCGGCCTTGACCAGGTCGCCGTACTCGCCGGTGGCGGCGTTGTAGCCGTTGCCCTTGTCCAGCTCGGCCACCTTGGAGACGATGACGTAGCCCTCCAGGCCGGCGTTCTCGGCGATCCAGCGCAGCGGCTCGACGGCGGCCTTGCGGACGACGGAGACACCCGTGGCCTCGTCGCCGGTCTTGCCGAGGTTGCCGTCCAGGACCTTCACGGCGTGGACGAGCGCGGAGCCACCACCGGAGACGATGCCCTCCTCGACCGCGGCGCGGGTCGCGGAGATGGCGTCCTCCAGACGGTGCTTCTTCTCCTTCAGCTCCACCTCGGTGGCGGCGCCGACCTTGATCACGCACACGCCGCCGGCCAGCTTCGCGAGGCGCTCCTGGAGCTTCTCGCGGTCCCAGTCGGAGTCGGTGTTCTCGATCTCGGCCTTGATCTGGGCGACGCGGCCCTCGACGTCCGACTTGTTGCCGGCGCCGTCGACGATCGTGGTGTCGTCCTTGGTGACGGTGACGCGGCGGGCGGAGCCGAGGACGTCCAGACCGACCTGGTCGAGCTTGAGGCCGACCTCCTCGGAGATGACGGTGGCGCCGGTGAGGACCGCCATGTCCTGGAGCATCGCCTTGCGGCGGTCACCGAAGCCGGGCGCCTTGACGGCGGTGGCGTTGAAGGTGCCGCGGATCTTGTTGACGACCAGGGTCGACAGGGCCTCGCCCTCGACGTCCTCGGCGATGATCAGCAGCGGCTTGGAGGCGTTCGCCTGGATGATCTTCTCCAGCAGCGGCAGCAGGTCCGCGATGGAGGAGATCTTGCCCTGGTGGATCAGGATGTACGGGTCGTCGAGGACGGCCTCCATGCGCTCCTGGTCCGTGACGAAGTACGGCGACAGGTAGCCCTTGTCGAAGGCCATGCCCTCGGTGAAGTCCAGCTCCAGACCGAAGGTGTTGGACTCCTCGACGGTAATGACGCCGTCCTTGCCGACCTTGTCCATCGCCTCGGCGATGAGCTCGCCGACCTGCTGGTCCTGCGCGGACAGCGCGGCCACGGCGGCGATGTCGGACTTCTCGTCGATCGGGCGGGCCGAGGCCAGCAGGTCCTCGGAGACCGCGGCGACGGCGGCGTCGATGCCCTTCTTCAGGGCGGCCGGGGAGGCGCCGGCGGCGACGTTCTTCAGGCCCTCGCGCACCAGCGCCTGGGCGAGCACGGTGGCGGTGGTGGTGCCGTCACCAGCGATGTCGTTGGTCTTGGTCGCCACCTCCTTCACCAGCTGGGCGCCGAGGTTCTCGTACGGGTCCTCGACCTCGACCTCGCGGGCGATGGTGACACCGTCGTTGGTGATGGTGGGGGCGCCGAACTTCTTGTCGATGACGACGTTGCGGCCCTTGGGACCGATCGTCACCTTGACCGTGTCGGCGAGCTTGTTGACGCCGCGCTCGAGGGCGCGACGGGCGTCCTCGTCGAACTTCAGGATCTTCGCCATGGCAGCGGGAGCCCTCTCGGAAATCTGGGTGGAAAAGGCGCTGCGCCCCGGGCGCCCGGCTTCTTATCGGTCGCGGGGGCCAGGGGCGCAGCTCTGAGCAGGAATCGAGGCGATTACTTCTCGATGATCGCGAGGACGTCGCGAGCCGAGAGGACGAGGTACTCCTCGTTGTTGTACTTCACCTCGGTGCCGCCGTACTTGCTGTAGAGCACGACGTCGCCGACCTTGACGTCGAGCGGAAGGCGGTTGCCGTCCTCGAAGCGGCCCGGGCCCACGGCCAGGACGACGCCCTCCTGGGGCTTCTCCTTGGCGGTGTCCGGGATGACCAGGCCCGAGGCCGTGGTCTGCTCGGCGTCCAGCGGCTGGACCACGATGCGGTCCTCGAGCGGCTTGATGGCAACCTTGGAGCTGGCGGTCGTCACGATCCGACCTCCCCCTTCGGAGATCTCACGGGGTTAACTGTCTGAGGTGGCGACCAGGTCGATCCGTCGTCGCGGGTGCCGGACCTGCCCGTCGCTGTGTTGGCACTCTCCAGTGGGGAGTGCCAGAGCCGAGACTATGACCGTCGTTAGCACTCGGTCAAGCGGAGTGCCAATTGCCTGCGGCGCGTCGCCGGTAGGTCACTGCTGCAGCGCGTCTGTGAGAGGTGCTGTCCCTTGCGGTGACCGGCCCTGGGGGCTGCCGGCCCGCACAGAGCCTCACAGGTAGTCCTCCAGCCTCCCCACCGTCA
>NZ_JBEXZD010000146.1:0-16867 GCF_040628575.1 Streptomyces sp. NPDC006393 | reverse complement strand
CAGCACGGTGTCGTCGTCGCCGTAGCGCTGGAGCCACTGGGTCAGGGCCGTCACCGAGTACTGGACCGACTTGCCGTACTCCTCGCGGGAGCGGGTGGGATTGGTGATGATGTCCTGCGGCCTGGTGCCCGCCGCCTCGATGCCCTTGTAGACCGAGCCGTCACCGAGCTGGTCCCAGCCGACCATCTTGGGGATCGGCGCCCACGGCTGGTGGCTGGAGGTCAGGATGACGAACGACGTCAGCGGCTTGTCGTGCTTCTTCCCGTGCGCCAGGCGCTGGAAGGCCTCCAGCGCGTACTGGTCGGGCATGGTCGACCAGCTGAACTTCGGGCCCCGGTAGCCCATCTGGAAGGCGTTGTAGACCTTGTCCAGGCCGTACCACTTCGCCTCCGGCCAGCCCTTCTGCACCCCCGGCATGATGCCGACCGTGTCCCAGGCACCCGTCTTCCTGAACGCCTCGGTGAGGGTCAGGTGGTCGCCGGCGGTCACCGTGCGATAGCGGTTCTGGTTGTCGACCCACAGCCCCGACATGAACGTGGAGTGGCCGAGCCAGCTGCCGCCGCCGTACGTCGCCGACGTCAGCCAGCCGCTCTTCGCGTGGAAGCCCGCCTTGGCCAGGGCCTGGGTGGAGGCGTCCAGGGTCCTGTCGACACCGGGCGCCATGATCGGGTCCTCGATCGCGCTGCGGCCGTAGCTCTCGATGAACGTGAAGATCATGTCCTTGCCGCGCAGGTCGGGCACGAGCTGACTGCCCGGGGTGTTCCCGAACGCGTCGGCCTTCGCCGTCCTCGCGAACGCGCGCTCGTCCCGGATCGTCGAACGCAGCGCCTGCTCGTGGTACTTGAGCATGGTCACCGTGTGCTCGGAGGCCACCGGGATGCCGGCGATCTGGAGGTTCAGGGTCGAGCACGTCATCCACAGCGCGCTGACCAGCAGCAGGCCACGGGTCGCGCGTGACTTGTCCCGGCCGAGGAACGTGCCGACCCTGACCACCGCCAGCGCCATCACGGCGAGCACCGCCACGACCAGGAGCACCGCGGCGACGGCGGCCAGCAGCGCGACCGTGCCGCCCAGGGTGTCCGCGAGATACGACTGCGCGTCGTCGAGCAGCTGCCAGTCCAGGATCACGTTGAAGCTGCGGCCGAGGTACTGGTTGAACTCGATGTCCGTCAGGTTCAGCACGGTCAGCACACCGAGCGCCACCCCGCCGAGCGCGGCCACGGCCACGCGCGGCCTGCGCGGCAACGCGATCAGCACGGCCGCCCCGAGCAACGCCTCCACCGGAATGCGCGTGAACGACGCGAGATGCAACTGCTCCTGCTTGTTCGGCAGCAGCAGCGCGAGCAGGACGAGGACCAGGGCCACCCCGGTGACGGCCATGGACACCCCCCGCGCGGCCACCGGATGCCCCACCTGCCAGCGCCGCCATGCCCGCCGGGCGGTACGGGGACGGAACACACGGAGGAGCCGGAGCAGGGAGCGGTCGTCCGCCTCCGGCGCACGGGCCCCGGGCACGGAGACGGCGACGACCGCCTTGGCGGCATCGGGCGAGCGGGCCGCCCCCGGCTCGGTGGTCTCCGGCTCGGTGGTCTCCGGCCCGGTGGTCTCCGGCCCGGTCGGCGTCGCCGTTTCGTCCGCCTCGGATTTCCCGGCTTCGGGCTCGTCTGCGTCAGGGCCGCCGGCCTCGGGCGTGCCCGGCTCGCGTGTGCCCGGCTCGCGTGTGCTCGCCTCCGGCCTGGGGAGGTCAGGCTCGTCCGCCTCGGGCTTGCTCGCCTCCGGCTCGGGGAGGTCAGGCTCGTCCGCCTCGGGCTTGCTCGCCTCCGGCTCGGGGACGTCTGGCTCGTCCGCCTCGGGCTTGCCAGCCGAGCGCGGTGCGGGGGCGTTCTGCTCGGTCGTCGTCCTCAGGGCCGTCGGCTCCGGTGCCGGCGGGGGTGGGGCCGTGGTTTCGGGGTCGACCTCTGTGGCCTCGGTCGTTGCCGATGGCCGGCCTGTACTCGTGTGCTGAGGCACCCCGGAGGTCCTTCCCGTACGCGGCGTCGCTGAGGGGCGGGTCACGCTGGGGAGCGAGGACCCGCCGCAGTCCCGTACGGCCTGCCCGCGTCCCCTGTTCACGGCACTCGGCAAACACCCGGCAAACGACGCCGGATCACGTCCGCATGGTGAAATCCGGGCGTCTGTGGCAGCGTGATTCTCGCCACCCTTGATAAGGGTGGCGCTCAGATGAGCGGATCTTGGGCGACTGCACCTCATCAAGCGATGGCACTCAGTGCCACACCTTGATCGTTCATCGATCGAAATCACACGTGCCGAGACCCGCTCATATGAGCGCCAGAACCGCTCTACGGGCGTTGATTCGTTCAAGAAGTGAAAACATCGGCCCCTGACCGCTTGCCAAGCCTTGACTTTCGATCCGCTGGCGGACGAGTGGTTGCGGGCGCATGACGCGCAAGTGGACGTACCAAGGTCCCTTCGATCTGGGTATGTTCCTCGCCGTCAGGGCAGCCACCGCGTCCTCGAGGAGTCGAGACCCGTGTCGGAAAACAAAGATCCCCAGGTAGCCGAGCGCGGCGAGAGTGTTGAGGGCGTGAAGTTCGTCTACGACTTCACCGAGGGCAACAAGGACCTCAAGGACCTCCTCGGCGGCAAGGGTGCCAACCTCGCCGAGATGACCAACCTGGGCCTCCCCGTCCCTCCGGGCTTCACCATCACCACCGAGGCCTGCAAGGTCTACCTGGACAGCGGCGAGGAGCCGGCCGCCCTGCGGGACGAGGTGAGTGCGCACCTCGACGCCCTCGAAGAGCGGATGGGCAAGAAGCTCGGTCAGGCCGACAACCCCCTCCTCGTGTCGGTCCGCTCCGGAGCGAAGTTCTCCATGCCCGGCATGATGGACACCGTCCTGAACATCGGCCTGTCGGACAAGTCCGTGCAGGGCCTGGCCAAGCAGGCCGGCGACGAGCGCTTCGCCTGGGACTCCTACCGGCGCCTCATCCAGATGTTCGGCAAGACCGTCCTCGGCGTCGACGGCGACCTCTTCGAGGAGGCCCTCGAGGCGGCCAAGGAGGCCAAGAAGGTCACCGTCGACACCGAGCTGGACGCGGCCGACCTGAAGAAGCTGGTCACCAAGTTCAAGAAGATCGTCAAGACCGAGGCCGGCCGGGACTTCCCGCAGGACCCGCGCGAGCAGATGGACCTCGCCATCAAGGCCGTCTTCGACTCCTGGAACGGCGACCGCGCCAAGCTCTACCGCCGCCAGGAGCGCATCCCGCACGACCTGGGCACCGCCGTCAACGTCTGCTCGATGGTCTTCGGCAACCTCGGCCCCGACTCCGGCACCGGTGTCGCCTTCACCCGCGACCCCGCATCCGGCCACCAGGGCGTCTACGGCGACTACCTCCAGAACGCGCAGGGCGAGGACGTCGTAGCGGGCATCCGCAACACCGTGGCGCTCGCCGAGCTGGAGAACATCGACAAGAAGTCGTACGACCAGCTCATGCAGATCATGGAGACCCTGGAGAACCACTACAAGGATCTCTGCGACATCGAGTTCACCATCGAGCGCGGCCAGCTGTGGATGCTCCAGACCCGCGTCGGCAAGCGCACCGCCGGTGCCGCCTTCCGGATCGCCACGCAGCTGGTGGACCAGGGCCTGATCGACGAGGCCGAGGCGCTCCAGCGCGTCACCGGCGCCCAGCTCGCCCAGCTGATGTTCCCCCGGTTCGACGAGCACGCGAAGGTCGAGCAGGTCGCCCGCGGCATCGCCGCCTCCCCGGGCGCGGCCGTCGGCAAGGCGGTCTTCGACTCCTACACCGCCGTCAAGTGGTCCCGCTCGGGCGAGAAGGTCATCCTGGTGCGCCGGGAGACCAACCCCGACGACCTCGACGGCATGATCGCGGCCGAGGGCATCCTGACCTCACGCGGCGGCAAGACCTCCCACGCGGCCGTCGTCGCCCGCGGCATGGGCAAGACCTGTGTCTGCGGCGCGGAGGAGCTGGAGGTCGACACCAAGCGCCGCCGGATGACGGTCCCCGGCGGGCACGTCGTCGAGGAGGGCGACGTCATCTCCATCGACGGGTCCTCCGGCAAGGTCTACCTCGGCGAGGTCCCGGTGGTCCCCTCCCCGGTCGTGGAGTACTTCGAGGGCCGGATGCACGCGGGCGCCGACGACGCCGACGAGCTGGTCGAGGCCGTGCACCGCATCATGGCCTTCGCCGACCGCAAGCGCCGCCTGCGGGTGCGCGCCAACGCCGACAACGCCGAGGACGCGCTGCGCGCCCGCCGCTTCGGCGCCCAGGGCATCGGCCTGTGCCGTACCGAGCACATGTTCCTCGGTGACCGCCGCGAGCTGGTCGAGCGGCTGATCCTGGCGGACACCGAGGCCGAGCGCGAGGAGTCCCTCAAGCAGCTCCTGCCGCTCCAGAAGAAGGACTTCGTGGAGCTGTTCGAGGCGATGGACGGACTGCCCGTCACCATCCGCCTGCTCGACCCGCCGCTGCACGAGTTCCTGCCCGACATCACCGAGCTGTCGGTGCGCGTGGCCCTCGCCGAGTCCCGGCAGGAGCCGCACGAGAACGAGCTGCGCCTGCTCCAGGCCGTGCACCGGCTGCACGAGCAGAACCCGATGCTGGGCCTGCGCGGCGTACGCCTCGGCCTCGTGATCCCCGGCCTGTTCACCATGCAGGTCCGCGCGATCGCCGAGGCGGCGGCCGAGCGCAAGGCGGCCAAGGGCGACCCGCGCGCCGAGATCATGATCCCGCTCGTCGGCACCGTCCAGGAGCTGGAGATCGTCCGCGAGGAGGCCGACCGGGTCATCGCCGAGGTCCAGGAGGCCACCGGCACCCGTCTGAAGCTGGCGATCGGCACGATGATCGAGCTGCCGCGCGCCGCGCTCACCGCCGGCCAGATCGCCGAGGCCGCGGAGTTCTTCTCCTTCGGCACCAACGACCTGACCCAGACGGTGTGGGGCTTCAGCCGCGACGACGTGGAGGCGAGCTTCTTCACGGCGTACCTGGAGAAGGGCATCTTCGGCGTCAGCCCGTTCGAGACGATCGACAAGGACGGCGTGGGCTCCCTGGTCAAGGCCGCCGCGCAGGCCGGCCGCGCCACCCGCCCCGACCTCAAGCTCGGCGTCTGCGGCGAACACGGCGGCGACCCGGAGTCCGTCCACTTCTTCCACGAGGTGGGCCTGGACTACGTCTCCTGCTCCCCGTTCCGCATCCCGGTCGCCCGCCTCGAGGCCGGCCGCGCGGCCTCCCAGTCGGCGGGCAGCGACCACCGGTAGACCGGACCACCGGCACAGACCGGTAGCAGACCCCGGAGTCCTCGTCGTGGTCCCCGACCCTCAATACCGATTGCGACGAGGACTCCGGTCCACGGGAAGAAGGGGCGGCATCCTGTGCGGGGATGCCGCCCCTTCACCGGTGTCCGGGGCGGGATCAGGCCGTGGAGCCGCCGTCGATCACCAGGTCCGCGCCGACCACCGAGGCCGCGTCGTCCGAGGCCAGGTACAGGACCGCGGCGGCCACCTCCTCGACGGTGGACACCCGGCCGAGCGGCACCTCGGTGCGCATCCGCGCGGCCCGGCCGGCCTCCGTCTCGCCGTGCTTGAAGGACATGTCCGTGGCGGTGGGGCCGGGGCTGACGGCGTTGATACGCACGCCGTCGGCGATGTGGTCCAGGGCGGCGGCGCGGGTGAGGACCGAAACGGCCGCCTTGCTGACGGCGTAGCCGGCGGTGCCGGGCAGCCGGCTGTGGACGCCGATCCGGGAGGCGATGTTCACGACGGCGCCGCCGTCGGGCTGGGTGCGCATCTGGGCGATCTCGGCCTGGAGGGCGAGGAAGACACCGGTGACGTTGGTGTCCAGCATCCGGCGCCAGTCGTCCTCGGCCAGGTCGCCCACGGCCTTCCCCCGGCCCTCCAGGACGCCGGCGTTGTTCACCGCCACGTCCAGGGAGCCGAACCGGTCCACGGCGGCGGCCACCAGGGCCCGCAGGTCCTCGGCGCGGGAGACGTCGGCGGTGACGGCGAGCCCCTTGCCGCCCTCGCGCTCGATGAGGGCCACGGTCTCGTCGAGCGGTTCGCGGCGCCGGCCGGCGACGACGACCTGGGCGCCCTCCCGGGAGAGGGCGAGGGCCACTCCGCGGCCGATGCCGGAGCCGGCGCCGGTGACGAGAGCGGTCCGGCCGGAGAAGCGGTGCGGCATGGTGATGTCCTCTTTTCCTGTCTTTCTTTTCCGGTTTTCTTGACCGATCGTTTCTTGACCGATCGGTTCAGTTTGAGGGCCGGGAAAACGCGCCTCCGTGGAGGCGCGTTCTCGGTCCGGCTCAGTCCAGCAGTGCCAGGGCCGCTTCCGTCGCGTCCCGGACCCGGGCCGGGGCGGCGGACGCCTTGCCGACCACCCGCACGCCCTGGAGCAGGACCAGCAGCATGCGCGCGAGGGCCAGCGGATCGCGGTCCGCGGCCAGTTCGCCCTGGGCCCGGGCGCGCACCAGGGCGGAGTGCAACAGGGTCTCCAGGCTGTCCCAGCTGCTCTCCACCCGGCGGGTGGCGTCCCGGTCGTGCGGGGCCAGCTCCACCGCCGTGTTGGTGATCAGGCAGCCCTGCTCCCGGGTCGCGTCGGCGGTGGCCTCGGCGGCGAACCGCCGGACCAGCTCGCGCACGGCCGGCAGTACCGGTCCGGGCCGGGACAGCTCGCGTGTCAGCTGCGGGTTCTGTGCCTGTCCGTACCGGTCCAGCGCCCTCAGGTACAGCTCGTGCTTGCTGCCGAACGTGCCGTACAGGCTCGCCTTGCCGATGCCCAGGTGCTCGACCAGGTCCGCCATCGACGTCGCCTCGTAGCCCCGCCGCCAGAACAGCTCCAGGGCCGACTGGAGCGCGGCGTCGGGATCGAATTCCTTGGTCCTGGCCATGTGTGCAGCCTAGACTTTTTCAGAATGATCGGTCAAGAAAGCCTCAGGTCATCCGGACCTCGTACGCCGTCACCCGTACCGACTCGTCGTCCAGGCACCGGCCGCCGGCCAGGTCGAAGCGCTGCTTGAGCAGCGGGGACGCGACGAACGGGCGGCCCCGGTGGGTGCCGGTCAGGCCGCGGGAGAGGACGGCGGCGCCGGTGAAGGGGTCACGGTTGTCGATGGCGTACAGGCGGCCCGACCGGTCGCGGAAGACGGCCACCTGGCGGCCGTCGGGCAGCAGGGCCGCCACCCCGCGGCCCGGCAGCAGCGCGCTCAGGTCGCAGACGGTGAACCAGCTGTCGTCCAGGCGCAGCTGCACCTTCAGGTCGGTCGTCTCGGGGGCCAGGGTCATCGCTGGGCGCTTCCTTCCAGGAGGTCTTCCAGGGTGTCGGCGGTGTCGGCGGATTCGGCGCCTTCGGCGGGGCGCATGCCGATGGACAGCAGCGGCAGGTCGGGCTTCATCTGGTCGCGTTCGGGGACGAAGCCGACGACCGGGTCGGGCGTGTCGGGGGCGTTGACGAAGGACACGAACCGGGCCAGCTTCTCGGGGTCGTTGACGGTCTCGGCCCACTCGTCGCGGTAGTGGGACACATGCGCGGCCATCAGGGCCTCCAGCTCGTCACAGATGCCGAGCGAGTCGTGCACCACCACGTCCCGTACGTGGTCCAGGCCGCCGGGGATCCGCTCCAGCCACACGCTGGTGCGCTCCAGACGGTCGGCGGTGCGGATGTAGAACATCAGGAACCGGTCGATCAGCCGGACCAGTTCGGCGTCCGAGAGGTCCTGGGCCAGCAGGTCCGCGTGGCGCGGCGTGGCGCCGCCGTTGCCGCCGACGTACAGGTTCCAGCCGCCCGCGGTGGCGATCACGCCGAAGTCCTTCGACCGGGCCTCCGCGCACTCGCGGGCGCACCCGGAGACCGCCGACTTCAGCTTGTGCGGGGACCTCAGGCCCCGGTAGCGCAGCTCCAGGTCGATCGCCATGCGCACCGAGTCCTGGACGCCGTAGCGGCACCAGGTCTGCCCGACGCAGGACTTCACCGTGCGCAGCGACTTGCCGTAGGCGTGCCCCGACTCGAAGCCGGCGTCGACCAGGCGGGCCCAGATCAGGGGCAGCTGCTCCACCCGGGCGCCGAACATGTCGATGCGCTGGCCGCCGGTGATCTTCGTGTAGAGACCGAAGTCCCGGGCGATCTCACCGATCACGATCAGCTTCTCCGGGGCGATCTCGCCGCCGGGGATGCGGGGCACCACCGAGTACGAGCCGTTCTTCTGGAGGTTGGCCAGGAAGTGGTCGTTGGTGTCCTGGAGGGCGGCCTGCTCGCCGTCCAGGACATGGCCGTCGGCGCCGATGGCCGGTGCGAGCGAGGCGATGATCGAGGCCACGGCCGGCTTGCAGGTCTCGCAGCCGTCGCCGCCCCGGGCCTCCTCACGGCCGTAGCGGTCCAGCAGCTCCTGGTAGGAGGTGAGGCGCAGGGCCAGGACGATCTCGTACAGCTCCTCGCGGGTCTGCCCGAAGCAGCCGCACAGGCCCTTGTCGACCTCGACGCCGCTCGCCTCCAGCTCCTCGTTGACCAGCTGGGTGAGCACCTTGACGCAGGAGCCGCAGCCGGTGCCGGCCTTGGTGCACTTCTTCACCTCGGGCACGGTGGTGCACGTGTGCTCGGTGACCGCGCCGCGGATCGTGCCCTTGGTGACGTTGTGGCAGGAGCAGATCACCGCGTCGTCCGGGAGCGCGGACGGGCCGAGCTGCGCGGGGGCGCCCGCGCCGGCGGGCAGCACCAGCGACTCGGGGGCGATCGGGGGCACCGAACCGGTGAGCGCGCGCAGCGTGCCGTACGCCTCCGCGTCGCCCACCAGGATGCCGCCGAGCAGCGTGCCGTCCCGGCCGATGACCAGCTTCTTGTACAGGCCCGCCCGCGAGTCGGAGTAGACGACGTCCAGGCAGTCCTCGGCGGTGCCGTGCGCGTCGCCGAAGGACGCGACGTCCACGCCGAGCAGCTTCAGCTTGGTGGACAGGTCGGCGCCCGTGAACGCCGCCTCGTCCTCGGCGATCGTCGCCGCCGCCGTCTCGGCCTGCTCGTAACCCGGCGCGACCAGGCCGTACACCCGGCCGTCGGCGGCCAGCGCGCACTCGCCGATCGCGAACACGCGCGGGTCGGCGACCGTACGGCACTGCTCGTCGACCGTGATGCCGCCGCGCTCGCCGACGGTCAGTCCGCAGTCGCGGGCCAGCTGGTCGCGGGGGCGGACCCCGGCGGAGAACACCACCATGTCGGTGGCGAGTTCGGAGCCGTCGGACAGCTTCATGCCGGTGACGGCACCGGAGTCGTCGGTGACGATCTCCTGTGTGCCCACGCCGGTGTGGACGCCGAGGCCCATCCCCTCGATGGTGCGCAGCAGCGCCGTGCCGCCGCCCTCGTCGACCTGCACCGGCATCAGGCGCGGCGCGAACTCCACGATGTGGGTGTCGAGTCCGAGGCCCTTGAGCGCGCCGGCCGCCTCCAGGCCGAGCAGACCGCCGCCGACCACGGCCCCGGTGGTCGCCTTCGCCTTCGCGTACTCCTCGATGGCGAGGAGGTCCTCGATGGTCCGGTAGACGAAGCAGCCGGTGGCGTCCTTGTTCGGCACCGGCGGCACGAACGGGTAGGAGCCGGTGGCCAGGACCAGGATGTCGTAGCCGACGACCAGGCCCGAGCGGGCGGTCACCTTCCGCGCCTCCCGGTCGACGGTCTCGGCCGGGTCGCCGATGTGCAGCTCGATGCCGTGGTCCTCGACGAACGCCAGGTCCGTCAGGGAGAGGTCCTCGGGAGTCCGGCCCGAGAAGTACGAGGTGAGCTGCACGCGGTCGTACGCGGGGCGCGGCTCCTCGCACAGCACGACCACGCGGTGCGTGGCGGTCAGGCCGCGCTCGGCGAGCGCTTCGAGGAAGCGCTGGCCGACCATGCCGTGGCCGACGAGCACGATCGTGGGGGTGTCCGTGCGGGTGTCCGTGGGGGTGGCCCCCAGGGTGGCGGTCATTCAGGAGCCTCCGTCGTTGGTGAGCAGATGGAGCAGGGGGGCGCCGTCCGTCGGGAGCGGCTCTGCTCCCTCCCAGGCGCGGGCGAGCGCGCCGACGGTGCCGAGTTCGCCGACGAGGACCCCGCCGACCAGGCGGTCGTCGCGGACGACGACCTTGCGGTAGGTGCCGCGGGTGGCGTCGGCGAGCCGCACGACGTCGTCGCCGGGGCGGGCCTCGGTCTCGCCGAACGCGGCGAGCTCGAAGGGCGAGTGCGGGCCGGTGAGCGTCAGTCGTGTCAGCGAACGGGTGCCGGTGTAGCGGGCGTCCGGGTCGCCCGCGAGCAGCGCGGCGAGCGCGTCGGCCTGTTCCAGGGCCGGCGCGGCCAGGCCGTAGACGGTGCCCGCGTGCTGGGCGCAGTCGCCGATGGCGTGGATGTGCGGGTCGGAGGTGCGCAGCTCGTCGTCGACGAGGACGCCCTTGTGGACGGCGAGGCCCGCCTGCTCGGCGAGGCCGGTGCGCGGGTGCACCCCGCAGGCGACCACCACGAGGTCGGCGTCCAGCGCGTACCCGTCGGCCATCTCCACCGAGCGGACCGCCCCGCCCACGCAGCGCACGTCGCGCACCCGGCACTCGGTGTGCACCTCGACGCCGAGGCCCTCCAGATGGCGCCGCACGAGCCGGGAGGCGTCCGGGTCGAGCTGGCGTTCCATGAGGCGCTCGGCCTGCTGGGCGAGGACCACCTGCGCGCCGCGGGCCGCGAGCGCGCGGGCGGCGGAGACGCCGAGCAGCCCGCCGCCGACGACGACCGCGCGCACCCCGGGCCGTACGGCCTTGGACAGGCCGAGGCAGTCGTCCATGGTGCGGAAGGCGTGGACGCCCTCGGGCAGCTCGTGGTCGGGCGTGAAGCCCGGGCTGAACAGACCGCGCAGCGGGGGCAGCACGGGGTTGGAGCCGGTGGCCAGCACCAGCGTGCCGTAGGCGATCGACGAGCCGTCCGCGCACCGCACCTCACGCGCGGCACGGTCGATCCCGGTGACCCGGGCGCGGACCAGACCGGCGGGCGCCGGGAGCGCGATCACCTCCGGTGCGTACCGCTCGGCCAGCACCTCGGCGAGCAGCACCCGGTTGTACGGCGGATGCTCCTCCTCGCCGACGACCAGCGCGGGCGTGCCGAGCTCACCGAGCCGCCGGGCGAGGGTCACACCCGCGAGGCCGGCGCCGATCACCACCACACGCGCATTCGAGGTCATGCACCCGAGCGTGCGGCGCGGACGTTACCCGGCCGCATCACACCTGTTTCCCGTACGGAACGCTGCCCTCAGCGGGCGCGGGGGGCGGATGTGAGGGGTCCGCGGGGGCGGCCGGGGAGCGGTGTGAGGGCTCTGCGGGGCGGTGGAGGAGCGGCGTGAGGTGGGGGGATGGGACGGGAGACGGCCGGCCGGTCTCAGCGGCTGCCGGTCAGATGGGCGAAGACGACGACGTTGCCCCGGTAGCCGGTGGACCGGGAGTAGCCGCCGCCGCAGGTGATCACCCGTAGCTCGGGGCGCGGGGCGGCGCCGTACACCTTCTTGTCCGGGAAATTCGTGGCCTGGTACACCTCGATGGCGTCCACGGTGAAGACGGCGACGCCGCCGTCCCGGCGGTCCACCTCGATGACGCTGCCCTTCCGCAGGGCGCCGAGGTCGTAGAAGACGGCCGGACCCTCCGTGTTGTCGACGTGGCCGGCGACGATCGCGGTGCCGCGCTCGCCGGGCGTGGTACCGGCCTCGTACCAGCCGGCGAGGTTCTTCTCCTGGGAGGGCGGGACGTCGAGGCTGCCGGAGGGGGTCAGGCCCAGGCCCATCAGGGGGGCGTTCACCCGTATCGAGGGTATGCGGATGCGGGTGGGCGGGGACGGCGGCAGGGCGGGGGCCGAGAGCCGTTCCTCGCCGGGGTCGGGATGGCCCTCGGCCGCGGCGGGCTGGGGCGGTGGCTGCTCGGGGCCGGCGCTGCGCAGCAGCCACACGCCGGAGCAGAGGGCGACGACGGTGACGGTCGCTATCGCGGAGTTGCCTATCCTGCGCATACGAACACCTCTCGCCCCCTGTCGGATCTGGGCCCCGTGCCCCCCTCCGGGCCGCGAGGGGCGTCGGGCCCGGAGGGGGAGGGACGTGCGGTACCGGTGGACGGACAGCGGAGGGTGTCCGTCAGATCCCGTCGCCTCTCGCCCGGCGATGCAGGAGCCAGGTACCGCCCGCGGCGGCGACGGCGAGAGCCGCCACGCCGGCCGCGGTCCGTACGGGGTCGGCGCCCAGCGCGCCGCCGACCCCCGTCTTCACACTTCCGCGGGGCTGGAGCTGCCCCTGGGCCGAGCTCAGGGTGACGATCAGATCGCCCTTGACCCGCCGGCCGCCCACGGCGCAGTCCGCGACGATCTCGTACGTCCCCGGCTGCGCGCTCTCCGGCACCCGGAACTGGCCGATCGCGTCGCCCTCGTGCGCGCTGGGCGCCAACGGGAAGGCGCCCGCGCCGACGGCGCTGGCGTCACCCGCCGCGGAGCCCTTCGCGCCGCACGCCTTGGTGTTCACGCTGACGTGACCGCCCGGTACCACCGAGGACGGGTACACCTCGAGAGCACCGGTGGCAGAGCCGGAGGGACGCGCCGCCACGACGGCGTCCTCGGCGCCGTAGGCGGGCGCGGCGAGACCGCTCACGGCGGCGACGGCGAGCGCGGCCCCGGTCACGGCCCCGGCCGAAAGACGAGCGTGACGTCGCATCGGTCCTCCTCCCAGCTCTGCGGTCCTGCTGCGGCCCTGTGGTGGCCCTGTGGTGGCGGCACGCTCAGCGGCACCCGCGAGTGCCGTCGCTGTCGTCGCGCCCTGCCCTTTTGAGGTAAGTGGCACAGACGCGAGCCCGCTTCCTGAGAGCACGTCAGAAATGCGGTGAACGGGTGTCGCGGCGCCCCGCCAGGGAGGCATGGCGAGAGGTGTTTGGCCAGGTCAGCGCGGCCCCGCTGACGGCACGTCGGAAAACACCCCGAAGGGTGCGCGTCGCGGGGGTGAACGGGTGATCACGACGTCCCGGCCGGCCGCGGGCCCGGCAGCACCGAAAAGCCGGGGCTCGACCGGCTTGACCTCAACAAAGCTTGAGGTATCAGTCTGGGCCACATGAACACAACCACTGCACCCACTGCACCCACTGCACCCACTGCACCCACCGAACCCACGGCACCCACTGAACCCCTGAAGGTCACCCTCGTCATCGGCAGCAACCGCCACGGCCGCTTCGGCCCCGTGGTCGCCGACTGGCTCCTCACCCATCTCCGTGACCGCGCCGACCTGCTCCCGCGGGTCGTGGACGTGGCGGAGACGGCGACCCTGCCGACGACACTGGCGCGCGGCCCGGAGGCGACGGCGGCCCTGACGGACATCACGGAGAAACTGGCGTCGGCGGACGCCTTCGTCGTCCTCACCCCCGAGTACAACCACTCCTTCCCCGCCGGCCTGAAGAACCTCATCGACTGGCACTTCACCGAGTGGCAGGCCAAGCCCGTCGCCCTCGTCTCCTACGGCGGCCTGGCCGGCGGCCTCCGCGCCGTCGAACACCTCCGCCAGGTCTTCGCCGAACTCCACGCGGTCACCGTCCGCGACACGGTCTCCTTCCACAACGCCGGCGCCGCCTTCGACGACGAGGGCCACCTGAAGGACCCGACCGCCGCGGACGCCGCGGCGAAGTCCATGCTGGACCAGCTGGTGTGGTGGGGCCGGGCACTGAGGGAGGCCAAGGAGAGGCGGCCGTACGGGAGTTAGTCCCTGGACGCCGGAGCCGTCCGCGGGCAGTTCTCGCCCGGCGGTTTGTGCTCATTCGTCTGTGCGCTCGTGCCCGCGTCGGGGGTTGTTGTATAACCGGGCCGCCGTCGAACCCCGTCTCCGTCGAAGGGTTGCTCTGTGCTGTCCGGGATACGTCTTCGCCCCCGTGGGCTTCGTCGCAGTGGGCGCCGTGCCGTCGTGGTCCTGTCGGTCGTGGTCGCCGTGACCGTGTCCGGTTGCTCCGGGAGCGACGGCACGCGGAAGCCGGCGGGGCGGCACGCGTCCCCAGGAGCGACCAAGGCGCGGCCCGAGCCGAAGAGCACGTCGCCTGCCCGGGCCGAGCCCGCGGCGAAGCCGCGGACCGCCGCGGAGTTCGTCGCCCGGGCGCGGCAGGCCATGGGGGCCGAGAAGGGGTGGACGTTCACCGTGAGCGGCGGCGAGTCCGCCGTCATGCGGGGGCAGGCGCCGTCCAGTGCCACGTACGCGGCGACCGTGCACCGGACCACCGCTCCCGAGGCGTTGGAGCAGACCGGCACGATCACCACCGGCAAGGGGGAGCGCAAGCCCGAGCTGGTGTACGTCGTCGGCGGCACGGGCCATGTCAGGGAAGGCGCCGAGGCGTGGAGGAAGGGGCCGCTGTCCGATCCCGACATCGCCGACGACGTCGAGGATCCGGTGGCCGAGCTGGACGGTTTCGCGGCGTACGCCAAGAGCGCGAAGGTGACCGAGGGCGGGGCCGGCGGCCGGGTGCGGCTTCGGGTCACCGCTTCCGGGTGGCGGTTGTCCGCCGCCCGTAGCCGTCCCGCGCTGAAGAAGGCCGTTCGGGAGGTGGAGCCCACGCTGGCTCAGCTGCGCAAGGCCGGGGTGACGGCGACCGACGGTCGGATCACGCTCAGGAGCTTCGACGAGACATGGGACCTGGACGCGGCGCACGGGTATCGGCTCACCTCGCATCGGTACACCTTCACGTTCCTCGTGCCGTTCCGGGGCGGGGACATCACGGTGAGCCAGGAGGTGCGGGCCGAGAACCGTGGTGTGTTCACCGGGAGCGTGACTCTGCCGAGTGGCGTGAAGTGACGGCTGACGTACGGGTCGCGAAAAGGTTGTGCCGCTCGGGTGAGATTCCGGTGTGAGAAGGGACATGCCTGTGACCCGTGTTGTGAGGGCTGCCTGATCCGCTGGGCCCTGTGGGGGGCTTGCTCGGTGTTCCCCCGCGAGGATCGAGCGAAGGGGCGGTTTCTCATGGGCAGGGCGGACGAGCGCGTGCCGGATGCGGGCGTGCCCGACGCGAGCGGGATGCGGGCGTACGCGGCGGCCTTCGTCGCGCGGGTGACGGCACGCAACCGGTTGCCGCTGGACTACTCGGTGGGCAGTCTGCGCCTGGTCGATTTCCTGGTGGACGGATTACGCAAGGGCGGTGCCGACGGGGAACGGGCCCGCGAGACGCTGTCCGGGCTCGGTGCGTACGTCGGTGAGGTGCTCGTGCGCCGCGCCGGCGCGGTGTGGGTCGACTTCGACGCGGGACAGCGTGCCTGCTTCGGTCAGGCGGTCGGCGTGCGGATGCCGGACGGGCGGGTGTGGAATCCGCTCGGCAAGGTCCGCAACCGCTTCGAACTGGGCGGCCCGGAGGAGTCGTTGCAGAGGTTCTGGCTGACGCTGCACGGGCGGGTCAGGCGAGAGGTCGCCTGAGAGCGCGCGGAGCGCAGAGCACGCGGAGCGCGGAGCGCAGAGCGGCGGAGCCGTGGCGTGTCGTCCTGGCCTACGGTGGTGCCCGTGTTCATCGACGCCGTGGTGGTCGTGTCCGTCGTTCTGGCTCTCGCGCTCGCCCCGCGCGTACCGGCGGCCGTCCGGCGGACGCCGCCCCGGCCTCGTACGGGCCGCTCGGTGTCACCGCTTGCCGCGCTGGCGGTGGTGACCGGGCTGGTCTACGTCAACCAGGTGCTGTTCACCGTGTACGTGCTGCGCGTGCACGGCGGCGACCCGTCCTTCGTCGCGCGGTACCTGCCGACGGGATGGTTCGAACTCGCCTCGGGAAGTCCCGTGTTGCGGCGGCTCGCCGACGGCTTCCCCGCGCCCGAGCTCCTCGCTCCCTCGGTCCTGCGGGTCCAGGCCTTTCTCGAGCTGCCCTTCGTCCTCCTGGCCTTCGCTGCCGTCCTGCGGTGGTTCGACGCGGGGCTGTACCGGGCGATCGCCCGGTCCGCCCTGCTGCCGCTGGCCTCCGTGTCGTACACCGTCGTGTTCTGTCTGGTGGAGTGGGACCTGCGCAATCCGTACACGGTCGACGACCTCGTCGTGCGAGCCGTCTCCGCCGTCCTCACGCCCCTTCTCGTCGCCCGTCTGGCGGCGCGTGACACCACGGTCGGCCGGACCCCGGCCTCGGTGTCCGGGCTGCTGGTGTTCATCGGCTCGCTGGGTGCCCTGGGAGTGCTGGTCCTGGTCGTGTACGACACCGCCCTGCTCTACAACCTGGGGCGGCTGGACGAACGCCTGCCGGTCGCGCTGGCGGCCGCCGGTCTGCTGGCCGGTCTGCGCGGGGTCGCGCACCGGCTCCGGGACGACCGGTCCCCTCCCGGCCTCGCGATGTCGTTCGTACGGCAGGCTCTGTCTCGCTGGCTCGCGCTCTTCTTCGTGCCGGCGCTCGCGGTGCGTTACGGCGTGATGTTCGGGACACCGTGGCCGGCGGTGGGGGCGGCGCTCGTCATCGGAGCGGCTGCCTGCCTGGGGGCCGGACGGGACGCCCTGGCCGGAGTCGAGGATGCGCCGGACGCGGACCGCCTTCGGGCGGGCCGACGCCGGACGCTCGGTCTCTTGCCGGCCGGAAGGCTGACCTGCGCCGGCCTCGTGGGCACGGGGGCCGCATACGTGGCGGTGTCGCTGAGTCCCGGGCCGTACTACGAGACCGGGGCGCTCTCGGCGGGAGCGGCCTTTGTGGTGACGGCCGTGGCGGCGTGCGGAGTCGTCGACGCCGTGGACCGGCGCCGGCCGGGTGCCGGTCCGCCGAGACAGACGCGGAGCAGCCCCTCCGCCTCATGGGGCGACGGCCGCCCCGGCCGGTCGTGAGGCCGGGGCCATTGGCGTAGGAGACCTTCGGGTGCGGCGTGAACCCCGCCGAGTACGCCATCGGCACCTCGGC
>NZ_JBEXZD010000145.1:0-17481 GCF_040628575.1 Streptomyces sp. NPDC006393 | reverse complement strand
TCGGCGCTGCTGGGCGGAGCGCTGCTGCCCACCAGGCAGTTGGAGGAGATGGAGCGGTGGGTCCCCGCCGGCACCGGCCAGGGCTACGGGCTTGGACTGCGCCGCCGCGACCTGTCCTGCGGGATCTCGGTGTACGGGCACACCGGCACCGTCCAGGGCTACTACACCTACGCGTTCACCAGCAAGGACGGTCTGCGCAGCCTCACCGCGCTCGCCAACACCTCCAACAACGACGCGGTGTACCGGACCATGCTGGGCACGCTGGAGCCGGCCTTCTGCGGCAAGCGCGCGAAGGCGCCGGGCACGGCAGGGTGATCTTGGCGGAACCCTCCCCTCCGGGGCAAGATGCCCGGATGAAGGGTGATCTCTTTTCCAGTGAGCACATGGTGGGCCCCGCGACCGCGCCGGGCATGTCCGTCGAGAACGCCAAGTGCATCCGGTACACGGTGAACGGCGAGATGCTCGCCCGGCAGGGCTCGATGGTGGCCTACCGGGGCGGTCTCCAGTTCGAACGCAAGGGGCAGGGCGTGGGCGGCATGCTCAAGCGCGCGGTCACCGGAGAGGGGCTGCCGCTGATGGCGGTGCGCGGGCAGGGCGAGGCCTGGTTCGCGCACGAGGCCCAGAACTGCTTCATCGTCGAGGTCGACCCGGGTGACGAGTTCACCGTCAACGGCCGCAACGTGCTCTGTTTCGACGCCTCGCTCTCGTACCGGATCCAGACGGTGAAGGGATCCGGCATCGCGGGCGGCGGGCTGTTCAACAGCGTGTTCAGCGGGCAGGGCAGGCTGGGCCTGGTGTGCGAGGGCAGTCCGCTCGTCATACCCGTCACGCCCGAGCAGCCGGTGTACGTCGACACGGACGCCGTCGTCGGCTGGACCGCCCACCTCCAGACGTCCCTGCACCGCTCGCAGTCCATCGGCTCGATGCTGCGCGGCGGCTCCGGCGAGGCCGTACAGCTGATGCTCCAGGGCCAGGGGTACGTCGTCGTCCGGCCGAGCGAGGCCACGCCGCAGAAACCGCAGCAGCACTGAGCTGCCGAAACGTGTTGACCTGCGGCGCCCCGCCGGGTGAGGGTCGATACGGTGCGGACCGTCACCCCGCGCCGGAAGGGTGAACTGCCTTGATCGGCATCTCGCAGATCGAAACCGCGGCCGAGCGGATCGCCGGACACGTCGTGCGTACCCCCACCGTGCCGAGCCCCGGCCTGTCCGAGCTGCTCGGCGTCCCGGTGACCGCGAAGCTGGAGCTGTTGCAGCGCACCGGCTCGTTCAAGGCACGCGGCGCGACGGCGAAGCTGCTGGCGCTCAGCGAGGCGGAACGTGCCGCGGGCGTGGTCGCGGTCAGCGGCGGCAACCACGGCATCGCGCTGGCGGTGATGGCCGCCGCCCTCGAGGTGAAGGCCACCGTGGTCATGCCCAGGACGGCGCCCGCCCGGTCCGTCGAGCTCGCGGAGGCGGCCGGGGCGTCGGTGCGGCTCACCGACGGCATGGCGGAGGCGTTCGCGACGGCGACGCGGCTGCGCGACGAGGGACTCACCCTCGTCCACCCCTTCGACGACCCGGTGGTGGTCGCCGGGCAGGGCACCGTCGGCCTGGAGCTGGCCCAGGACGCCGACGAGCTCACCGACGTGCTCGTCAGCGTCGGAGGCGGCGGACTGATCGCGGGCATCGCCGTCGCGCTGCGCGCGCTGCGTCCCGGGGTGCGGGTCTGGGGCGTGGAGACCGAGGGGGCCGAGTCCATGTCGGCGGCGCTGAAGGCGGGCGGTCCCGTGCCGGTGACGGTGTCCTCGATCAGCACCACGCTGAGCGCCCCGGCGGTGTCGCAGCTGACGTACGACCATGTCTCCGCCCTGGTGGAGGAGGTGCTCGTGGTCCCGGACCGGGACGCCGTCCAGGGGTGTCTCGACCTCGCCGAGCACGCCAAGGTGTGGACCGAGCCCGCCGCGGGCTGTCTGCTGCCGGCGGCCCGGCTGGTGCGGGAGCGGGTCGGCGACGGCGCGCGGTTCGGCCTGGTGGTCTGCGGGGGCAACGCGACCACGGCCGACATCGTGTCCTGGGCGGACCGGTTCGGGCTGCGGTGAACTCCCGCCGGGCCGGGAGAATTTGACCGAAGGACAGGAATCGTGTGAGGTCGTGGTCCCTTTGAACGGACCCCGTCCCGGCCCGCGTACCACTGGGAAAGGTGAGAGCCGGGGGTTCGACGAGGGATGACCATGGCCGAGGCACAGCCGTCCGCACACGAGTTGGTCGCCGGACGGTACCGGCTCCTTCAGGTCGTCCACCGCGGAGCCGGTCACGTCTGCTGGTACGGCGAGGACGTCACCGCGGAGCGCCCCCGGCTGCTGACGCGGATCGGGCTGCCCGAGGGCACCGACGCGGAGACCGCCCGCCGTATCACCGCCCGCGTGCTGCGCACCTCCGAGAGGATGGTGCTGCTGCGGCCGGGCCGGGTCCCCACGGTCGTCGACGCCTTCGCGCGGTCCGGCGCGCTGTGGACGGTCACCGAGTGGATCGACGGCACGGCCCTGGGTGAACTGCTCGCGGAACAGGGTTCGTTCACCTACGTGCGGGCGGCCCGGATCGGCCTGGAGGTCCTCGACGTACTGGAGGCCGCGCACGCGGAGGGCTTCACCCATGGGGAACTCGGCCCCGGGCAGGTGTTCGTGCGGGACCGGGGCGGGGTCGTGGTGACGGGTTTCGGTCTCGCGGGCGCCACCCTGGCCCCGCGGATCACCGCACCGTCGTACGCCTCCCCGGAGCAGGCGCGTGACGAGCGCATCGGTCCGGCCGCCGACCTGTGGGCGCTCGGCGCGCTGCTGTACAGCATGGTCGAGGGGCGCCCGCCGTACCGCGACCGGGGCCGGCCCGAGGCCACGCTGAGGGGCGTGGACCGACTGCCGCTGCGCACCCCGCTGCGGGCCGGGCCGCTCACCCGGGCCGTGCAGGGGCTGCTGCGCAAGGACTCCCGTGAGCGGCTGACCCGTCCCGTGGTCCGTGAGGCGCTCACCCGGGTCCTGAACGAGGACCCGGACACCGTCGTGGCGGAGGTCCCCCGGCCCCGGCTGCGCGGCGCGTACGCGGTGGCCCGGCGGGCGGGCCGGGCCTGGGGCGGCCGGGCCGTGGTCACCGGTACCGCCCTCGCCGTCGTCACCGTCGCCGTCGCCGTGCTGGCCGTCACCCACCACCTTCCCGGCGCCGGGGGCGGAGGCTCGACAGCCGCCTCGGGGCCGCCGACCGCCACCGCGTCCGGGCCGTCGACCGCCACCGCGTCCGGCGGCCCGGCCGAGGGCTCCACGCCGCCGACCGCCACCACGTCCCCGTCGGCCACGGCGGCCGGCCTGCCGTCCGGCTTCCACGTCTACCGCGCCCCCGAGGGCTTCTCGGTCGCCCTGCCCACCGGATGGCAGCGGCTGAGCACCACCCGCGCGCCCGACCGGGCGTACCGCGTGGTCTTCGGGGCGTCCGGCGACACCCGGACCCTCGCGGTCACGCACAGTGAGGACGTCGGTCCCGACCCGGTCGCGGTGTGGCGGGACGACGTCGAGCCCGGCCTGGAACGGCAGCAGGGCTACCGGCGGATCGGCGGCATCCGCGCGACCACCTACCAGGGGCGCCGGGCCGCCGACATGGAGTGGCTGTCCGGGTCCCCGGAGCGGCGCACGCACACCTTCGGCCGAGGCGTCCTCCTGGGCGGCCGGCGCGGCTTCTCGCTGCGCTGGACGACTCCCGCGGACGCGTACGGCACGGCCGCGAACCGGCGGGCACTCGAGGTCTTCCTCGGCAGCTTCCGGCCCGCCACCGGCTGACGCGTCCGGCCCGTCACCGGCTGACGCGTCCGGACCGCACCGGCTGATTCCCCGCCCGCCCCGGCCGGTCGCCCGTTTTCGCGCAGGTGAGCCGGGGACTCGGCCGTCATGGTGCAAATCGGATACACGATGATGACCGAGCAGGCCGGTCCGCGGGAGCTGGTCGAGCATGTGGTGCGTGCCGAGGAGGTGGGCTTCGACTTCTCGGTGATCTCGGACCACTACTTCCCGTGGCTGCGCGCGCAGGGTCACTCACCGTACGCGTGGAGCGTCCTCGGGGCCGCCGCGCAGGCCACCTCGCGCATCCCGCTGATGACGTACGTGACGTGTCCGACCTTCCGGTACCACCCGGCGATCGTGGCGCAGAAGGCGGCGACGGTGCAGTTGCTGTCGCGGGGCAGGTTCCGGCTGGGCCTGGGCTCGGGCGAGAACCTCAACGAGCATGTGGTCGGCGGCGGCTGGCCGTCCGTCGACATACGTCACGAACGGCTCGAGGAGGCCGTCGAGATCATCCGCGCGCTGTTCGCGGGCGGCCATGTCACCCGGCACGGCGCGCACTTCGACGTGGAGTCGGCCCGGCTGTGGGACGTGCCGGACACCCCGCCGCCCATCGGCGTCGCCGTCTCCGGCGAGCAGTCCTGCCGGATCGCCGGCCACCTCGCCGACCTGGTCATCGCGACCGAGCCGAAGGCCGGCCTGCTCCAGGCCTTCGACCGGCACGGCGGCGAGGGCAAGCCGCGAGTGGGCCAGCTCCCGGTGTGCTACGACACCGACCGGGACGCGGCGGTCAAGCGCGCGCACGCGCAGTTCCGCTGGTTCGGCAACGGCTGGAAGGTCAACTCCGAGCTGCCGCACCCGGACTCGTTCGAGTCGGCCACCCAGTTCGTCACCCCGGACGACGTCGCCGAGTCGATCCCGTGCGGCGAGGACCCGGAGGCGTTCGTCGCGGCCGTACGCCCGTACGCCGACGCCGGGTTCACGGAGGTGGCGCTGGTGCAGATCGGCGGGGATGAGCAGGAGACGTTCCTGGACTGGTCGGCGAAGACCCTGCTGCCCGCGCTGCGCGACGCCTTCGGCTGAGCGCACCGCGCGCACCCGTCACCGGGAGGTGTACCGGCGCCGGGCCCACAAGGGCAGCACGAACCAGCACAGCAGGTACCAGGCGACGACGAGAACGACCAGCCAGGACACGAGACCGCCGTGCGTCGCCACTCTGAGGATCAGCAGCAGCGCGGCGGTCATCGTGGCGAGCAGCAGGACCAGTCCGACGAACGTCATCCGGGACGCCCACCGCACCGCCTGGGGTTTCACCCGGCGTCCGGAGACGAGGCGGTGCAGGGAGACCGGCCCGATGAGCGCGCCGGTCGCGGAGGCGCCGAGCAGGACGGTGACGATGTAGATGACCTGGTTGGTGTGGGTCAGTGTGTCGTACCTGGGCTGGAACACCACGGTGAGCAGGAAGCCGAAGAGGATCTGGACGCCGGTCTGGGCGACCCGCACCTCCTGGATGAGCTCCCCCCACATGCGGTCGGCCCGCTCCTCCTCGGTCTCGTTCCGTCCCCGGCGTTTCGCCGCGCCGCCTTCCGTCGCCGTCACGTCGCTTCCCGCCTCCCGCGGCCTGCTTCCTGGACGATCCCCCGGACTCCCTGTCCTCACGGATGCCCCCGGAAGCGGGAATCCTGCCTCCTACGCGTGGGCGGGGCTCACCAGCGAGCCTCCACCTGGTCCTTGATCCGGCGCTCGTAGAGGTCCCGGATAGCCGCCAGGGTCTCGTCGGTCAGCGGGGGCAGCTTGCCCGCGGCGGCGTTGGCGCGGGCCTGCTCCGGGGAACGGGCGCCGGGGATCACGGTGGTGACGCCGGGCTGCTGGACGATCCAGCGCAGCGCCAGCTGGGCGGGGGTGTATCCCTCGGGGGCGAGGGCGGCGAACTCGGCGGCGGCCTGAACGCCCGTCGCGTAGTCGACGCCGGAGAAGGTCTCGCCCTGGTCGAAGGCCTCGCCGTGCCGGTTGTAGGTGCGGTGGTCGTTGGCGGGGAACACCGTGTCCTTGGTGTACTTGCCCGACAGCAGCCCGGAGGCGAGCGGCACACGGGCGATGATGCCGACGCCCGCCTCGCGCGCGGCCGGGAGCACCTCGCGCAGGGGCTTCATGCGGAACGGGTTGAGGATGATCTGCACGCTCGCCACGTTCGGCCGGGCGATCGCGGTCAGGGCCTCGGCGCAGGTCTCGACGCTGACGCCGTACGCGGCGATCCGCTCCTCCTCGACGAGGGTGTCCAGCGCGTCGAACACGGCGTCGGTGGAGTACACGGGCGTCGGAGGGCAGTGCAGCTGCACCAGGTCGATGCGGTCGACGCCGAGGTTGCGGCGCGAACGGTCGTTCCAGGCGCGGAAGTTGTCCAGGACGTAGTTCTCCGGGATCTGCTCGACGCGCCGGCCCATCTTGGTGGCGACCAGCACGTGCTGGTCCGGCCGGGAGCCGAGGAAGGTGGCGATGGTCGACTCGCTGCGTCCGTCGCCGTACACGTCGGCCGTGTCGAAGAAGGTCACGCCCGACTCGGCGGCGGCCTCCAGCACGGCGAGCGCCTCCTTGTCGTCGACGTCGCCCCAGTCGGCGCCCAGTTGCCAGGTGCCGAGTCCGATGACCGAGGCGTGCTGCTGCGACCTGCCGAATTCACGTTCGTCCATGCGATCAGTCTGGCACCGGTGGCGGGCGTCCGCGGCACCGGCCACCCTGCCGCCCCGGTCCCCTCACCCGGGCAGGGGCAAAGCCGGTCAGTGCGGTGTCAGGCGCCCTGCCCGGCGGCCGCCGTGCGGCACTCGGGGTGGCCCCAGCCCTGGTCGTTCTTGGCGATGGACTCTCCGGCCGCGTAGGACCTGCCGCACACGCACCGGCCGGGGAACTTCGCCTTGATCGTGCGGGAGGAGGAGCCCGCGGCGCCGTCGCGCGCTCGCGGCGTCCTGGTCCCGTTCCTGGTCCCGTTCGTGCGGCGACGCGGCCCGGCGGACGCCGGGGCGGCAGGCGTGGCCGGCGGCTCGGGGGAGCCGAGCGCGCTGCCCGCGGGCTGCTGCGCGGTCGCGGCCTGGCTGGCGGCACGGTCGGCGAAGTCGTTCAGCGGGTCGCCGTCGACCTGGTGGGCGGGTACGTAACGGAAGTCGACGGTACGGCCGTCGAGCAGCTCGTCGATCCGCACGACCAGCTCCTGGTTGGCGACCGGCTTTCCGGCGGCGGTCCTCCAGCCGTTGCGCTTCCAGCCGGGCAGCCAGGTGGTGACGGCCTTCATCGCGTACTGCGAGTCCATCCGGACCTCGAGCGGCACGGCCGGGTCGGTCGCCGTGAGCAGCCGCTCCAGCGCGGTCAGCTCGGCGACGTTGTTGGTCGCGGTGCCGAGGGGGCCCGCCTCCCAGCGGGCCGCGGTCTCGGCGTCCTCGGAGACCACCCATGCCCAGCCCGCGGGTCCCGGATTCCCCTTCGAGGCCCCATCGCACGCGGCCACCACTCGTTCACGCATGCCCCAGATCATGCCACGCCCACCCACAGCCCCACGCAACGCCCGAGAGCCCCCCGAGGCGGCACCCGGGATCCGCCCCTGTGGCAGGAGCGGTCCAGGGCCGGGTCATGGGCCGGGTCATGCGCCTACGGGATCTCCTTGGACTGAGGTTTCTCTCCCTGGGTCGTAGCGGCGTCGATCACGGTGAAGTGCGCGCCCTGGGGGTCGGTGAGGGACGCGAACCGGCCGAAGGGGCTGTCCATCGGGCCGAAGCGCAGGACGCCGCCGTGCTCGGTGGCGGCCGCCACCGCGGTGTCGCAGTCGGGGACCATGAAGTACACGTTGACGTACGACGGCACCTCGGGCGGGAAGTCGTCCGTCATCCTCATCCGGCCGAGCACCGCTTCGCCGCCGACGTGGTACTCGCGGAAGTCGATCGCGTCGTCCTCGAGCTGCTTCGCCGTGTACCCGAAGACCGAGGTGAGGAAGGGGTCCGTCCGCTCGGGCTCGCGGGTGACGACCTCGGCCCAGCAGTAGGCGCCCGGCACCCCGGTCGCCTCGAAACCCTCGTGGGCGCCGGCCTGCCACACGCCGAACACGGCACCGCTGGGCTCGCGGGCCAGGCACATGGTGCCGAAGTCGCCGACCCGCATCGGCTCCATCAGGACCTCGCCGCCCTGCTCGCCGATCCTTCGGGCCGTGGCGGCCGCGTCGGGCGAGGCAAGGTACAGGCACCACTGCGACTGGCCCTCCTGGCCGGGCATCGGCGGCACCACGGCGGCCACCGCCTTGCCGTCCGCGTAGGCCTGCGTGTAGTGGCCGTACTCCGAGGACGACTCGCCGAAGGTCCAGCCGAGGACCTCGCCGTAGAAGCTCTTGGCCGCCTCGAGGTCGGTGAACATCGCGTCGGCCCAGCAGGGGGTTCCCTCAGGTCGTACCGCCATGGCCGGGATCCTCTCCCGTTCGCTGACTCGGTGATGGCCCCGTTCCTCACGCTAGCCACCCGGCGGGCGGGTCGCGCGCCGAGACCGGCGCCGCCGCTGCCGTCGCGGGCGTCCGCCGTCGCGGGCGTCCGCCGGCCGGACGTCCGACGCCCGGGTGGCCGGCCCACTCCCCCGGTCGGGTGGGCCGGCCGCACGGCCGCCCGCTACTCGCCCGCGTGGGCCTTCCTCACGGCGGCGATGTCGAGCTTGCCCATCGCGAGCATCGCCCGGGTGGCGCGGGCCGCCTTCTCCGGGTCGGGGTCCGAGACCATCTCGATGAGCCCGTCCGGGATGACCTGCCAGGACACGCCGTACTTGTCCTTGACCCAGCCGCAGGGGCCGGGCTCTCCGCCGTTCTCCGTGAGCCGGGCCCAGTAGTGGTCGACCTCCTCCTGGTCGGCGCAGAAGATCTGGAAGGAGATCGCCTCGCTGAACCTGAACTCCGGGCCGCCGTTCAGCGCGACGAACCTCTGGCCGTTGGCCGTGAACTCGGCGGTGATCACGGAGCCGGCCGGCCCCGGCCCCGCCTCGGTGTAGCGGGCGATCCGCCCGATGCTGGAGTTCTTGAAGACGGAGACGTAGTACTCGGCGGCCTCCTCGGCCTGGCCGTCGAACCAGAGACAGGTGGTGAATCCTTCGGTGGCCACGGGTTCCTCCTGGGTGTGGGACACGGTCATCTGTATCGACCGGTCGGGGCGCCGGAACTCATCGCCCGCACGGAAACCGACGCGAAGGAAGACGCGGGGAAATCCGGATGGCCCCTCGGCCGCCGCGAACTAGCATCCCCGCCATGACGACGCCACCGCCGCCCACCGACGGCATCCGTCCCTTCCGGCTCGCGATCCCGCAGAGCGACCTCGACGACCTGCACGACCGCCTCGACCGTGCCCGCCTGCCGGACCAGCCGCCCGGCGCCGGATGGGACCACGGCGTGCCCGTCGACTACCTGCGCGACCTCGTACGGCACTGGCGGCACGACTACGACTGGCGGGCGGCCGAGGCGCGGCTGAACGAGTGGCCCCAGTTCACGACCACCGTCGACGGCGCGAACGTCCACTTCGCGCACATCCGCTCCCCCGAGCCCGACGCCACCCCGCTGATCATCACCCACGGCTGGCCGGGGTCGATCGTCGAGTTCCTCGACGTCGTGGGGCCGCTCACCGACCCGGCCGCGCACGGCGGCGATCCCGCCGACGCGTTCCACGTCGTGGTACCGAGCATCCCGGGCTTCGGACTGTCCGGCCCGACGGCCGACCGGGGCTGGGAGGCGGGCCGGGTCGCCGACGCGTGGGCCGAGCTGATGCGGCGGCTCGGCTACGAGCGGTTCGGCGCCCAGGGCGGCGACTGGGGCGCGGCGATCTCCCGGGAGCTGGGCCGCGCCCACCCCGACCGGGTGATCGGCGTCCACCTCAACCTGCTGCCGGGCGCGCAGCAGACCACCGAGCCGACCGACGCGGAGCTCGCCGCGCTCGGCCCCGAGGAGCGGGCGCGCACGCTGACCTCGTGGCGGCGCTGGGAGGCGTGGCAGCGGGAGGGCGCGGGGTACGCGATCCTGAACGCGACCCGCCCGCAGACCCTGGCGTACGCGCTCACCGACTCCCCCGTCGGTCAACTCGCCTGGATCGTGGAGAAGTTCCACGAGTGGACCGACTCCGAGGAGCTGCCCGAGGAGGCCGTCGACCGGGACCTGCTGCTCACCGACGTGATGCTGTACTGGCTGACCGGAACCGCCGGTTCCGCCGCCCGGATCTACTACGAGCGGGCGCATGCCGGCTCGGGCCGGGCGGCCGCACCGGCGGAGAGGTCGACCGCGCCGACCGCGCTCGCCGTCTTCCCGGCCGAGATCCAGGTGCCGCTGCGGCACAAGGCCGAGCGCACGGAGAACCTGGTGCGGTGGACCGAGTTCGACCGGGGCGGGCACTTCGCGGCGATGGAGGAGCCCGATCTGCTGGTCGCGGACGTACGGGCGTTCTTCCGCCAGCTGCGGGCGAAGGGCTGAGCCCGCGGCCCGGGGCCGCCTCGGGGGGTCCCGGGGCCGCTCTGCCGGTGGCGAATCTGCCACGGGCAGAGAATCGGCATCGGCCGCCTCCGCGCGGCCGAGAGTGGAGTCGACGGCATTCACGCCACGAGGAGGAGACCCGATGACTCCACTGACCACCGCGTCGCAGCCACGCGCGGAGGAGGGCGACACACCGCCCAGCCGCTTCGACGACCATCTTGCGGCCCAGCTGCTCGCCCAGCGGATCGTGTTCCTGGGCACCCAGGTCGACGAGGTGTCGGCCAACCGGGTGTGCGCGCAGTTGCTGCTGCTGTCGGCCGAGGACCCGCGCACCGACATCAGCCTGTACATCAACAGCCCCGGCGGATCCGTCACCGCGGGTCTGGCCATCTACGACACGATGCGGCTCATCCCGAACGACGTCTCGACGCTGGCGATGGGGTTCGCGGCGAGCATGGGCCAGTTCCTGCTGACCGTGGGGACCCGGGGCAAGCGGTTCGCGCTGCCGCACGCGCGGATCATGATGCACCAGCCGTCGGCCGGGATCGGCGGCACCACCGCGGACATCGAGATCCAGGCGGAGAACCTGGAGCACACCAAGCGGACCATCGAGCGGCTCACCGCCGAGCACACCGGTCAGAGCGAGGAGACGATCGCACGGGACGGCGACCGGGACCGCTGGTTCACCGCCGAGCAGGCCAGGGAGTACGGGATGGTGGACCGGGTGGTGGAGTCGCTGGCCGACGTCCGCCCGGCCTCGTCGCGCCGACGGATGGGGTTGTGACATGGGGTCGTACACGGTTCCGTACGTGATCGAGCGGACCGCGCAGGGCGAGCGGTCCTACGACGTGTTCAGCCGGCTGCTGAACGAGCGGATCATCTTTCTCGGCACCGAGATCGACGACGGCGTCGCCAACGTCGTCATCGCGCAACTCCTCCATCTGGAGTCGGCGAACCCGGAGCACGAGATCTCGCTCTACCTCAACTCGCCGGGCGGCTCGTTCACTTCGCTCATGGCCATCTACGACGCGATGACGTTCGTGCAGTCGCCGATCTCCACGTTCTGCGTGGGGCAGGCGGCCTCCACGGCGGCGGTGCTGCTGGCCGGCGGGGACCCCGGGCGGCGGTTCGTGCTGGAGCACGCGCGGGTGCTGCTGGGGCAGCCGGCCAGCGGCGGCCGCCAGGGCACGGTCTCCGATCTCACACTCCAGGCCAAGGAGATGGTCCGGATCCGCTCCCAGGTCGAGGAGGTGCTGTCCCGACACACCGGACACGCCCCCGAGGCCCTGCGCGCCGACATGGACCGCGAGAAGGTCTTCACCGCCCAGGAGGCGGTGGCCTACGGCCTGGCCGACGAGGTACTGAGCCGACGCCTGACCCCGGTGCCCTGAGAGAAGGCCCCACCGGCCGCACCCCGCCCTCGCTGAGCGACGGTCAGGAGCAGTCGATGCCGATGACTCCTCCGTCGAGGACGGGGTCGGTGGCGGTGCCGCCGACGGTGAGGCTGCCGTCGGTGCGGCCCCACTCCAGCAGGTGGTTTCCGTCGGCGACGGGCCGGTAACCGTCGTCGACCGTCCATGATCCCGACGCTCCCCAGGCGATACCGGTACGGCCCACGGTGTAGGCCTCGCCTCCGCCGATCATCAGCCACGACGTCTCGCGGACTATCACCTCGCATCCTGCGACCGCTGGACGGAGTGTGTAGTACCTCGCTCCGAGGGCGAGGTCGGAGCAGGCACCCCAGGCCGTGCCGAGTGCGGCCACGGTGGCGAGGAGGCGGTGTACGAGGCGGAGACGTGCGCGCTTCGGCGGCGGGGGACTGCGGCGACTTCGATGGAGTCGGCCCAGCACCAGCAGGAGGAGCAGGGACGCGGCGAGCAGTACGGCCGTCACCACCCAGCCCGGAACGATGTGTCCCGCCACGACGAGCAGAAGGTCGCTCCAGCTCGCGCAGCCGGTGAGCGCGAGGCTGCCCGTGGCGATGAACCACGGCCACGGGCGGCTCGCGGGCCGGAGCCTGTCGAGCGCTGGTCCGACTGCCGGACCTGCGGGCCGGTGTCCGGCCATCCGTCCCCCCGGGTGATCGTCTGGCACCGACAGTACGTGACTCCGGAGCGTTCGCATGCGTCACGTCGGGGGGTACGCCGTCGAGCGCAGGCTCGGCGAAGCCGGAGTCACCCTTCAAGTGGACACGGTCGAGGCGGACTTCGCCTGGTCGGAGATCTCCGCGGTCATCCGCCCGCCCGCCCGACGAGGACGCTTCACCGTCACCGTCCGGCTGCACGACGGCATGTCCTGTCCCTGCGAGCTCGACGCCCGGCGCGCGGACCTGCGCGACGCGTGGATCGGCCGGCTCCACGACCTGGTCAGCCGGTACCTCGGACGGTGACATCCGCGGGGCGGCGCCCCGGAGAAGGGCATGCCCCTCGACGACCAGCCGGTTCCGGCTGATGAGACGTCAGGTGACCGGTGGCCGGCGGGCTCCGGTCACCAGGTCGTCAGGCGGCCAGGCACAGTCCGTCGACGCGGGAGGTGGACGTTCGACGGCTGTGCGTCGCGGTGCGGCTGGTGAGGCGGAGCAGTTCGCCCTGGGCCAGTGACAACAGGTCGGCCAGGCCGAGGCCGAGGGCCTGGGCCGCGGCCGCGAGGACCTCCGAGGAGGCCTCCTTGCGGCCGCGCTCGATCTCCGAGAGATACGGCATGGAGATGCGCGCCGCGTCGGCGACGTCCTTGAGCGTGCGCTCCTGGGCGAGCCGCTCACGGCGGAGCACGTCGCCGACGAGGTCGCGCCACAGGGGTTCGCGAGGAGCCGTCGCCTGACGGGTGTTCGCCGGTGGTGCGGCCGGCGGGCGCAGCGGGATGACGCGGGCTGGGTTCGGCGCTTGGTTGCTCACCACTTCAGACTATGAGTCATGGACGCCCGTGGAAGGGGACGGCATTCCGCCCTGGGTGAATCGCCGGCGCACAAGGCACGGACAGGGACGAAAGCGGCGCGGGCGCATGGGTCGCGCCGTCCTGGGTACCCGGCCTTCACCGAACCGTGACTTTTCGTGGGAGGGGCAATGGACACCGTCGTGATCCGGTCCGAGGCAGCGGTCGAGGAGACCCGGGAGAACCGGACGGACGGCACACCGCTCCCGGCGGTCGCGGATCCCCGGTCCGTGGCACCCCGCGACGCACGCGAGCTGTCCCGCCTCTTCTTCCGCCGCCTGACCGAGCTCGAAGAGGGCACGCAGGAACACCAGTACGCACGGAACGCCCTCATCGAGATGAACATGTCGCTGGTGCGTTTCGCGGCCGGCCGGTTCCGGGGCCGCGGCGACGAGATGGAGGACGTCGTCCAGACCGGGATGATCGGCCTGATCAAGGCCATCGACCGGTTCGAGCTGTCGCGCGAGGTGGAGTTCACGTCGTTCGCGCTGCCCTACATCGTCGGCGAGATCAAGCGTTTCTTCCGGGACACGACCTGGTCGGTGCACGTGCCGCGGCGGCTCCAGGAGCTGCGCGTGGAGCTGGCCAAGGCACGCGAGGAGCTGTGCAGCCGCCTGGACCGCGAGCCGACCGTCGCCGAGCTCGCGACGCTGATGAACCTCACCGAGAAGGAAGTGGTCGAGGGCCAGATCGCGTCCAACGGCTACCACTCGGCCTCGCTGGACGCGGCGCTCACCGGTGACGGTTCCGAGGAGGGCGAAGCGGTGCTCGCCGACTTCCTCGGCGTGGAGGAGGACGGGATCAGGCTCGTCGAGGACTTCCACTCGCTGGCGCCGCTGGTGGCCGAACTCGGCGAGAGGGACCGGCAGATCATCCATCTGCGGTTCGTGGAGGAGGCCACCCAGGCGGAGATCGGCGAACGTCTGGGCTGCTCGCAGATGCATGTCTCCCGGCTGATCAAGCGCATCCTCACGCAGCTGCGGGAGGGCATGCTGGGCGAGTGCGCCTGAACTCCCCGGCGCGGGCTCAGTCGGATCCGAGGTGGACCAGGGCCCGTACCCGCTTGCCGACCGGGACGCGTTCCGCGGTCACCTCGGCCGCCAGCGCGTGCACGATCTCCAGGCCGTGCCGGCCGATGCGCTCGGGGTCGCGGGGGAAGCGCAGCGGCAGCGCGGCGCTGCTGTCGTAGACGCACACGCTCACCGCGGCGTCCGTCCCCTCCAGCTCCAGGATGTAGGGCCCGTCGCTGTGCCGGTCGGCGTTGGTGACCAGCTCGCTCACCACCAGGAGCAGGGCCTCGCCGGAGCGGCGGCCGATCACGGCGCACCACTCGGTCCTGAGCTGGTCGAGGAAGTGCGCCGCGAAGGAACGCGCGTCGGCGATGCATCCGGGTTCACCGGTGTAGTGGGTGGCCCGCCGGAGCGGGTCCACGGGTACGTCGAATCCAGCGGGTATCGCTGCCCCGTCCGACT
Source organism: Streptomyces sp. NPDC006393 (assembly GCF_040628575.1). NCBI lineage: Bacteria > Bacillati > Actinomycetota > Actinomycetes > Kitasatosporales > Streptomycetaceae > Streptomyces > Streptomyces sp. NPDC006393. Next base: position 2,801 of record NZ_JBEXZD010000145.1, on the reverse strand, counting down.
GCTCGATCATGCGTTTCTCTCTCGAAGGCCGGTCCGACCGGACCCTGCTGCACCTGTCCTGATACCCACGGCGCCGCGCGGCAGTCCCCGCCGGGCGGCGCCCGCGGGCGCGCAGGCGGTCGCGGACGGACCTCCCGACGGGCGTACCGCCCCCGTACTGCTTAGCGTGACAGCGTGAGCCGACCGAGCCCCTCCGCTCCACCGGCCGCCCGTCACGGCCGGTCCCGCCACGGCTGGGCGCAGGCCCTCGCCACGGTGCTCGCCGGGATGCTCGCCATGTGCGTGGTCGCCGCGCTGGGCCTGTGGGCGGCCGGGGCCGCGGACCTGCCCGACAACGCCTTCCCACGGGTCGTCGCGGCGACCGTGGTCACGGCGGTCGGGGGCAGCATGGAACTCTCGGGCAACGCGGGCACGCTGGCCGAGACGCACGCCGGGGTCACGGTGATGCCGCTGTCGGTCACCCTCGTCGGCGCGCTCGTCGTCGGCGCCGGCTTCCTCCGCCCGCTGCGGCGGCCACGGACGACGGGGACGCGGGAGGCGGCAGGGGAACGGGACACGGCAGGCGCGCGGGGCCCGGTGCGGGCGCGGGAGGTGGGCTGGTGGGCCGCCCGGATCGCCGTGCTGTGGCTGGCGGCGCTGGTCGGCCTGGCGTTCGCCGCCCGCCAGACCTTCGCCGTCGACCTCGGCAACGGAGTGCTCGGCGCCATCGGCGAACTCTTCGGTGCCCAGCCCGAGGTCGGCTTCACCACCCACGTGCCCCTCACCGTCGGTTTCGGCCTGCTCTGGCTGCTGGGCGTGCTGGCGTCGGCGCTGCTCGTGGCCCGCGAGGTCCCGCTGCCGGCGCGGGCGGCCCGGCTTCGCGCGTCGGCCCGTCCGGTGGCCTGCGCCATGGTCGCCCTGCTGCTCGCGTGCGTGGCCGTGGGGCTGGTCGTCGCGCTGGTGACGGCGGGGACGCGCGGCCATCCGGCGCAGACCTTCGCGCTGATCCTGCTCGGGCTGCCGAACCTGACCTGGCTCGCCTTCACCATCGGTCTGGGTGCAGCCTGGAACGGCCGGGTGGACGGCCCCTTCGGACTGCCGGTGCCGCATCTGCTCGACGAGGTGCTGCGCACCCCGGACGTGTCCACGCTCGACCTGGGTTCGCTGGCCGAGCACGACGGCCGGGTGTGGTGGCTGGTCGTCGTCGACGCGGTGCTGGTGCTCGGCGCCGCCTACCTCGCGGCGGTCCGTACCCCCGCCCCGGTGCTGCCGTGGCAGCACGCGCTGCGGATGGCGGCCGGACTGGTGCTGACGGTGCTGACGGTCTGCCTCGCGGGCCGGATCTCCGCCCACTACGGGCTGTCGCTGCTCGGCATCGGGGACGTGGGCGGCGGCCTGTCCGGGGAGATGCTGCTGCGGCCCCGGCTGTGGGGCGCCCTGGGCCTCGCCGCGCTGTGGGGGCTGGTCACCGGCTTCCTGGGCGCCCTCCCGACCCGCCCCGTGCCCCGTCCCGCCGAGGGACAGCCCGCACCGCCGCCGCGCGGCCCCGCCGACCACAGCGGCGCGCCGCACGTGTAGTCAGACCATCGGCAGGAGCAGCGCCGGGATGGTCCGCTGCATGCGGAGGGCGTCCACGGACTCCGCGAGGAGTTCGTACTCGGTGGTGTCGTCACCCGCGGCGATCCGCACCAGCCGTCCGCCGGCCAGCTCGTCGGCCACCAGCTCCTGGCGGACCGGGTCGGCGCACCAGGCCCGCAGGACGCCGGGCACGTCGGGCACGTCCTCCGGCACCGGCACGAGCGCGCCCGCGGGCACGTACGGGGTCTCGGGTCCGGGGTCGAGCCGGTCGGCGATCCAGGAGGCGCGGTCGCGCAGCCACCACAGGGCCAGGGCCAGGGTGGGTGCCCGGTAGGTGCCGAGCGGTACGCCGATACGACGGCCGTCGCACACGCCGTACGCGGTGACATGGCACAGGAATTCGTCGTGCACAGCTCCTCCCCCGTGGCGGCGTCCGCCTGCTGGTCGTGCCTCGTTCCCCGATGCGGCTCCTGTGCGGTGATGCGTCCCTGGCCTTCGAGTATGTTCACTCCTGAAACAGAGTCACCACGACATTCCGGCCAGTCTCCTGGCATATTCAGCGCGCGCTGTGGCCGAAACAGCGCGGAACGTCACCGCGGCGGTACGCGGACCATTACCCCGGCGGTAATCGCGCCCTCCCCCGCGTCCCGGGCATGGTTGTCGCATCGGGTCGCCGACCACGGAGATCCGGGTTCCGACCAGTACCCCGTACCGACGCCCTCGATGGAGGCTGATTCCCCATGTCCGCACAGACCGACCGTTACGAGAGCGCCGCCGCCCGCTACCTGGAGGCCTGGAACGCGAAGGGCGCGGAGGCCCTCGGCAAGGCGGTGGCGGCCGCCTGGGCCCCCGACGGCACCTACACCGACCCGCTCGCCGACGTCGGCGGCCACGAGCAGATCACGGGCCTGATCACCGCGGCGCAGCAGCAGTTCCCCGGGTTCGTCTTCAAGCTCAGCGGCACCGTGGACGGTCACCACGACACCGCCCGCTTCGCCTGGGAGCTGGTGAGCGAGGTGGACGGTTCCGCCCCGGTCGCCGGTTTCGACGTGATCACCCTGGACACCGAGGACCGTATCCGTACCGTGCTCGGCTTCCTGGACCGGGTGCCGGCCGGCGCCTGAGGACGTGCCGCCCGCACGAGGGGACGGGCGAAACGGCGAGGCGGCCGCCCACCGGTACACCGTGGCGGGGGAAGCCTTTTCGTCAGCCTTGAAGTCGTAGTTGATCTGGTCGCCGTTGAC
>NZ_JBEXZD010000144.1:0-17793 GCF_040628575.1 Streptomyces sp. NPDC006393 | reverse complement strand
CTGCCGGTGCCGGCGTCCGCGGCATCGCCCGCAACCGGGCCCGCAGGCCGGCCCGAACCCGGAACCCCGAAACCATCCCGCCCCGGGCCGACAAAGCGACCGGAGCCCGGAGTCCCGGAGCCGTCGGCGCCCGGGCCGGACGGGCTGCCGGTGCCGGCGTCCGCGGCATCGCCCGCAACCGGGCCCGCAGGCCGGCCCGAACCCGGAACCCCGAAACCATCCCGCCCCGGGCCGACAAATCGACCGGAGTCCAGGCTCCCGGAGCCATCGGCGCCCGGGCCGGACGGGCTGCCGGTGCCGGCGTCCGCGGCATCGCCCGCAACCGGGCCCGCAGGCCGGCCCGAACCCGGAACCCCGGAACCATCCCGCCCCGGGCCGGCGAAGCGACCGGAGCCCGGGGTCCCGGAGCCGTCGGCGCCCGGGCCGGCGGAGCGGCCGTTGCTCGGGGGCGCGGGGCGGCGCCGGGGCGGGGTGGCGGAGGCGGCGATGGCCTCGCGGTAGTGGGCCACCGTGCCCTCGGCCGCGCGTGCCCAGGTGAAGTGGCGCAGGACGCGGTCGCGGCCGGCCGCGCCCAGCCGGGCGCGCAGGTCGGGGTCGCCCAGCAGCCGGCAGAGCGCGGCGGCCAGGGCGCCCGCGTCGCCCGGCGGTACGGCGAGACAGGTCTCCCCGTCCCGTCCGGCGACCTCGGGGATCGCGCCGCCGGTCGTGGCGACCAGCGGTGTACCCGTGGCCATGGCCTCGGCCGCCGGGAGGGAGAAGCCCTCGTACAGGGACGGCACGCACGCGACCTCGGCCGAGCGCACGAGGTCGACCAGTTCGGCGTCCGAGATGCCCTTGACGAACTCGACGGCGCCCTCGAGGCCGTAGCGCTCGATGGCCTGGGCGACCGGGCCGTCCTCGGCCCGCTTGCCGACCACGACGAGGTGCGCCTCGGGCTGTTCCGCGCGCACCTTCGCCAGTGCCTCGACGAGGAAGACCAGGCCCTTGAGCGGCACGTCCGCGCTGGAGGTGGTCACGATCCGGCCCGGCACCCGCCGCACCGACGGATCGGGCGAGAACAGGTCGGTGTCGGCGCCGATGTGCACGACGTGGACGCGGCCGGGCCGTACGCCCAGGTGGTCGACGATCTCCTGCCGGGAGCTGCCGGAGACGGTGAGCACGGACGGCAGCCGGCGCGCGACCCGCTTCTGCATGCGCGTGAAGGCGTACCAGCGCTTCACGGACCATCGCCGCTGCCAGGTGTCGGCGGCGTCCAGCTCCAACTGCCGGTCCACGGTGATGGGGTGGTGGACGGTGGTCACCAGCGGCGCGCCGACGTCGCCCAGCAGTCCGTACCCCAGCGTCTGGTTGTCGTGCACGACGTCGAACTCGCCGCGCCGGGCCCGCAGATGGCGGCGGGCGCGCAGGGAGAACGTCAGCGGCTCGGGGAAGCCGCCGGTCCACATGGTGGCGACCTCCAGCGCGTCGATCCAGTCGCGGTACTCGTCGCGGCCGGGGGTGCGGAACGGATCCGGCTGGCGGTAGAGGTCGAGGCTGGGCAGCTCGGTCAGAGCGAGCCGGCCCGGGCAGCCGTCCTCCGGCTCGTCGAGGACGGGGTACGGCTGGGCTCCGATCACCTCGACCCGGTGGCCGAGGCGGGCCAGCTCGCGGGAGAGATGACGGACGTAGACGCCCTGGCCGCCGCAGAACGGGTTTCCCTTGTAGGTGAGGAGCGCGATGTCGAGCGGTCGCTCGCCGTCCGCGGCGAGGTCCGTGGGGGACCCCGCCTGACTGGCCTCAGCGGTCACTCTGGGCCCCCTTCTGACGCACTGTCCCGCGAGATTACGCCGGGACGCTAATCTAGAACAAGTTTCAGACTTGATCGTCCAGGAGGCTCCGAATCTACCGGCAGGTAGCCTCGCTGTGAGCAGTGGATCAGGTGATTCACGCCACGGCTCGCGCGGTGTACGGCGCCCTGCCATGCTGTCCGATCGCACGCACTCACCGACTGTCACGGAGCGGTACCCATGCCTGCGCAAGCCAAGGTGGAAGCCAGCACCGCGCGGCCGTCCGCGAAGCCCGCGACCCCCGCGCGCGAGCACGGGCCGGCTGCCATGTCGCCGCCCCTGACCGAGCGGCAGGAGGCGCGCCGCCGTCGCATCCTGCACGCGACCGCGCAGCTGGCCGGGCGGGGCGGCTTCGACGCGGTGCAGATGCGGGAGGTCGCCGAGTCCTCGCAGGTGGCCCTCGGCACCCTCTACCGGTACTTCCCGTCCAAGGTGCATCTGCTGGTCGCCACCATGCAGGACCAGCTGGAGCGCATGCACGGCACGCTGCGCAAGAGGCCGCCGGCCGGCGAGAGCCCGGCCGAGCGGGTCGCGGAGACCCTGATGCGCGCCTTCCGCGCCCTCCAGCGCGAGCCGCACCTGGCCGACGCGATGGTCCGCGCGCTGACCTTCGCGGACCGCAGTGTCAGCCCCGAGGTCGACCAGGTCTCCCGTCAGACCACGGCGATCATCCTGGACGCGATGGGCCAGGAGGACCCGACCCCTCGGCAGCTGTCCGCGGTCCGCGTGATCGAGCACACCTGGCACTCGGCGCTGATCACCTGGCTCTCGGGCCGGGCCTCCATCGCCCAGGTGAAGACGGACATAGAGACGGTGTGCGGACTGATCGACCTGACGGCCGCCGACGAGAACTGAAGGGCCCACGAGAGCCGCACAGAGCACGCACAGCTCGTCGGACCGGACACGAAGAAACCCGGGCACACGGCCCGGGCACGATGAAACCTACGAGACGGGTTCCCTTCGCCGGCATTGCCCGGATCAGGTTCTAGGGGTCGCCTTCCAGTCTCTCGACTTTCCGGCCTCTCAGCCCGACCGCCGACGTCGGCCTCAGCGGATGCCTCTCGGCGTCTCGCCAAAGTCGGCTACTCCGGTCGAACTCCCTCACTCGTCCCGTAGGCACTTACCAGGATAGAACACCCAAGCCCGGACACAACACCCGAACCAAAAGATTTTTTTCCGGTGCTCCGGGCGGCACGCGCCTGCTATACAGCGCCATGGACCCTCTGGAGCACCTCCTCGCCGAACGCGCCTGCGAGCGCCTCGTCGTCGACTTCGTCCACCGCCTGGACCTGGGCGACCCCGGTTCGGTGGCCGAGCTGTTCACGCAGGACGGCGTCTGGGAATGGCCGCCGCCCGGCGACGGCCGGCGCGTCCGGGGGAGGGACGCCCTGCGCGCCTACTTCGCCTCGCGACCGGCCGACCGGCTCTCCCGCCGCCTGATGTCGAACATCGTCGTCACGGTGACCTCCCCGGACACGGCCACGGCCCTCTCCTACTTCACGACCTACCGCGTGGACGGCCACCAGGGCGGCATGGTGCCCGCCGGCCCGCCCGTCCAGATCGGCCACTACGAGGACCGGTTCCGCCGGGTCTCCGGCGCCTGGCTCCTGACCGCCCGGACGCTGCACCTGCCGTTCGGCGGCCCGACACCCGTGGGCCCCGGGCAGGAACCGGGCCGGTAGAGTGAGCCGGTCGTCTTCACGCCTGTCCGGGGGGAAGCCGGTGCGAATCCGGCGCTGACCCGCAACCGTGAGCCGCCCCTCGTGGGCGGCGAGCCGGACTGCCCCGGGCGGGAGCGTGAGCGGCTCACGTGCGTCGGCGGCCCGCCGCCGCACGGCACCGTCGAGGTATACGGAGCCGAGCCGCGGGGGTGTCCCGTGCTGCCCGGCTCCCTTCAGGGAGAGGCATCCGCCGATCATGAACATCCGCCGCAGCGCCGCGGCCCTGGCCGCCGTCGCCCTGATCGGCATATCGGCGCCCGCCGTCGCCGCCGACTCCTCGCCCTCTCCCTCCGGGTCCCCCGCGCTGCCCTCCGCGCTCTACGGCACCACCGACCCCAAGTACGACGGCGTCTGGCGGCAGTCCCTCGCCCTGCTCGCGCAGCACACGGCCGGTGTGCGGCCCGCCGGGAAGGCCGTGGACTGGCTGACGGGGCAGCAGTGCGCGAACGGTGCCTTCGCTCCCTTCCGCGCCGACACGTCCCGCGCCTGCGACGCCAAGGCCGTGATCGACACCAACAGCACGGCCGCCGCCGTCCAGGCTCTCGCCGCGCTCGGCGGCCACGACGCCGCGACCGGCAAGGCGGTGTCCTGGCTGAAGTCCGTGCAGAACACCGACGGCGGCTGGGGCTACACGCCCGGCGGGCCCAGCGACACCAACTCCACCTCGGTCGTCATCGGGGCGCTCACCGCCGTGGGTGAGAAGCCCGAGACCGTGCGCAAGAGCGGGAAGTCGCCCTACGACGCCCTGCTGAAGTTCGCCCTGCCGTGCTCCGGTGACGGCGCGGGCGCCGGGGCGTTCGCCTATCAGCCCGACAAGAAGGGCAAGCTCGCCGCCAACGCGGACGCCACCGCCGCGGGTGTGGTCGCCGCACTCGGGCAGGGCCTGGCCGCCGAGGGCGCGAGCGGCGACGGGAACGGCGGCGGTAACAGCGGCGGCGCCCGCTGCTCGGACTCCGGCAAGCCCGGTCCCGAGCGGGCCGCCGCGGGCGGCGCCGCGTATCTGGCGCGCGCCGTCGGCAAGAACGGCTACCTCACCTCCGTACTCCCCGGCGCCACCGACCAGCCCGACTACGGCAACACCGCCGACGCGGTCGTCGCGCTCGCCGCGCAGAGCGGGGCCGCCGCGGCGCTCAAGCCCCTCCAGTGGCTGGAGAAGCACTCCGAGGCCTGGGCGAAGCAGAGCGGCCCCGCCGCGTACGCCCAGCTCGTCTTCGCCGCCCACGCGACCGGCACCGATCCGCGCCACTTCGGCGCCATCGACCTGGTCGAACGGCTCAACGCCACCGGTCCCGCGCCTCAGGCGGCCGTCGCCAAGGACAAGGACGGCGCCACCGACGTCGCGAAGGACAACTCCACCCACGCCGTCTGGTGGGCCGGCGGAATCCTCCTGGTCGTCGTCATCGCCGTCGGCTTCATGCTGAGCCGCGGCAGGGGCAACAAGGTGCGGCAGCCGTGACGCGCCGCTTGCGCGCACTGTCCGCCGTGCTGCTGGCCGCCGTGTGCCTGCTGGCGGCGGGCGTGGGCCAGGCGCAGGCGGTCGGTTACCGCTACTGGTCCTTCTGGGACCGCGACGGCGGCCACTGGACGTACGCCACCGAGGGACCGTCCACGGCCCGCCCCGCCGACGGTGACGTGCAGGGTTTCCGCTTCGCGGTGAGCCAGGACTCGCAGGACGCGGCCCAGCCGCGCGGGAGTGCCGACTTCGCGGCCGTCTGCGCCAAGACGCCCGCCCAGCAGGGCAAGAAGCGGATCGCGCTGGTCCTCGACTTCGGCACGAAGGCCGACGCACCCTCCGGCGAGACCCCGCCCGCGCCGCGTACGGCCTGCGCCCGCGTCCCCGCCGACGCCACGACGGCGGAGGCCCTCGCGGCCGTCGCGGGGCCCCTGCGCTACGACACCAACGCCCTGCTCTGCGCCATCACCGGGTATCCGCGCAAGGGGTGCGGCGAGCAGGTCGCGTCGGGGAAGAGCACACCGTCGAAGAGCGGCGCCGAGGTGGACAAGAAGGACGAGGCGAAGAAGACGGACGAGGGCGGCGGTCCCTCGGTCGGCCTCGTCACGGGCGGTGCCGTCGTCCTCGTACTGGCCGGAGCGGCCGTCTGGCAGGCCCGTCGGCGGCGCGGAGATGCGTAAGACGCCCGCCGGCACGGGCACGCCTCAGACCTCCGCAGGCGCGGGTCCGCGCGCGGACTCCGCAGGCGCGGGCCCGAGCCGGACGGCAGACGGTCCGGGCACACGCGGAGAGGCCGACGGCGCGAACATGCGCCCGGAACCAGGAGACGCCCGCGCGATTCCGCACAGCGCGACCAGCGACGAGGACCCACAGGAGACAGCAGCCGACGCGAACATGCGCCCGGCGCCAGACGGCACCCACACGGTTCCGCGCGACGCCACCAGCGACGAAACCCCACACGGGACAGCAGCCAACACGGACACGCGTCCGGCGGCAGACGGCCCCCACGCGGATCTGCCTGGCACCACCGGAGACGAAACCCCACACGGGACAGCAGCCGACGCGGGCATGCGGCGGGCGGCCGACGGCGCGCGCGCAGCCGTGCGGCGGACGCCTGGCGGGGCACGCTCGGGCCTGCGCGGCGCGCCCGACGGCGCACGGACAAGCGTGCGCGGCGTACCCGGCGCGGCACGCGCGAAGCCGCGCGGAGTGTCCGGCGGAGCCCGTGCGGGAGCTCGTGGCGCCGCCGGTGTGCACGCGGGGGCCTGGTGGTTGTGGGCCCTGGCCCTCGGGACCGCCGCCACTCGCACCACCAACCCGCTCCTGCTCGCTCTGCTGCTCACGGTCTCCGGCTACGTCGTGGTGACCTGTCGCCCCGACACCCCTTCCGCCCGGTCGTACACCGCGTTCGTCCGGCTCGCCCTCGCCGTGCTGCTCATCCGTCTCGTCTTCGCCGTCGCCCTCGGCTCCCCCATCCCCGGCACGCATGTGCTCGTCACCCTGCCCGAAGTGCCGCTGCCGCACTGGGCGCAGGGCATCCGCCTGGGCGGCCGGGTCACGGCCGAGGCGCTGGTCTTCGCCCTGTACGACGGCCTGAAGCTGGCCACCCTGCTCGTCTGCGTGGGCGCCGCCAACGCCCTCGCCGCCCCCGCCCGGCTGCTGAAGTCCCTTCCGGGCGCCCTGTACGAGATGGGCGTCGCGGTCGTCGTCGCCCTCACCTTCGCCCCGCACCTGGTCGCCGACGGCCGCCGGCTGCGCGCGGCCCGCCGGCTGCGGGGGCGGCCCGACCGGGGTGTCCGGGGCCTGCTGCACGTGGGACTGCCGGTCCTCGAGGGCGCGCTGGAGCGGTCCGTCGCCCTGGCCGCCGCGATGGACGCCCGCGGCTACGGCCGTACAGCCGAGGTCGCGCCCGCCGTGCGCCGTACCACCGCCGCCCTGACCCTCGGGGGTCTGCTCGGCGTCTGCGCCGGAACGTACGGGCTGCTCACCGCCGAGGGCGGCACCTACGGCCTGCCGGTCCTGCTGGCCGGGGTCGCCGCCGCCCTCGCCGGGCTCCGCCTCGGCGGCCGGCGCTCGCCGCGCACCCGCTACCGGCCCGACACCTGGAACCTCCGCTCCTGCCTGGTCGCCGGAGCGGGAGCGGCCGTCGCGGCGCTGCTCACGCTCGCCGCCGCCCGCGACCCCGAGGCCCTGCACCCCGGTGTCGTGCCCCTCACCGCCCCCACCCTTCCCCTGTGGCCCGCCGCGGCCGTACTCCTGGGCCTGCTGCCCGCCTTCGTCGCCGCGCGCGCACCGGCCCCGGCCGCTGTGCCCCCGGCCGTTGTGCCCACGCCCGCCCGCACGTCCCCCGAGGAGCCGTCGTGATCCGCTTCGAGGATGTCTCCGTGACGTACGACGGGGCGGCCGAACCCACCGTCCGCAAAGTGGACTTCGAGGTGCCCGAGGGCGAACTCGTGCTGCTCGTCGGGCCGTCCGGGGTCGGCAAGTCGACCGTCCTCGGCGCGGTGAGCGGGCTCGTGCCGCACTTCACCGGTGGCACCCTGCGCGGCCGGGTCACCGTGGCCGGCCGCGACACCCGCGCCCACAAGCCGCGCGAGCTCGCCGACGTCGTCGGCACGGTCGGGCAGGACCCGCTTTCCCACTTCGTCACCGACACCGTCGAGGACGAACTCGCCTACGGCATGGAGTCGCTGGGCCTCGCCCCGGACGTGATGCGGCGGCGGGTGGAGGAGACCCTGGACCTGCTGGGCCTGGCCGATCTGCGGGACCGCCCCATCGCCACGCTCTCCGGCGGCCAGCAGCAGCGGGTCGCGATCGGCTCCGTCCTCACCCCGCACCCGAAGGTCCTCGTCCTCGACGAGCCCACCTCCGCGCTGGACCCGGCCGCCGCCGAGGAGGTCCTCGCCGTCCTCCAGCGGCTCGTGCACGACCTCGGTACGACCGTGCTGATGGCCGAGCACCGTCTGGAGCGCGTCGTCCAGTACGCCGACCAGGTCGTCCTCCTGCCCACCCCGGGCGCCGCCCCGCTGATCGGCGCCCCGGCCGACGTCATGGCCGTCTCGCCGGTGTTCCCGCCGGTGGTGGACCTGGGCCGCCTGGCGGGGTGGTCCCCGCTGCCGCTGACGGTCCGCGACGCCCGCCGCCGGGCGGCGGACCTGCGCGAGCGCCTGACGGGCCGCGAGCCCGCACCGGCGCCCGGCCCCGCGACCGAGACGACCGCGGCGCCGGCGCGCCCGGCCGCCCCGCGCGCCCTCTTCCCGTTCCTGCGCAGGCGCGCGCCCCGTGCCACCGGCCCCACGGACACCGCCACGGACACCGCCACGGACACGCCACCGGTCGTCGCCGAAGCCCGCGCGCTGGCCGTCCGGCGCGGCCGCGTCAAGGCGCTGCGCCATGTGGACCTGGCCGTCGTCCCCGGCGAGACCATCGCCCTCATGGGCCGCAACGGCGCCGGGAAGTCCACCCTCCTGGGATCCCTGGTCGGACTGGTGGAACCCTCCGCAGGGCAGGTCCGCGTGGGCGGCGCGGTTCCCCACCGCACCCCGCCCCGCGACCTCGTGCGCCGCGTCGGGCTGGTCCCGCAGGAGCCGCGCGACCTGCTGTACGCCGACACGGTCGCCGCCGAGTGCGCGGCGGCCGACCGGGACGCGCAGGCGGCGCCCGGCACCTGCCGGGCCCTGGTCTCCGAGCTGCTGCCCGGCGTCACCGACGAGACCCACCCCCGGGACCTGTCCGAGGGGCAGCGGCTGGTGCTCGCGCTCGCCGTGGTCCTGACCGCCCGGCCCCCGCTGCTGCTGCTCGACGAACCGACCCGCGGCCTGGACTACGGCGCGAAGGCCCGCCTGGTCGCCGTGCTGCGCGAGCTCGCCGCCGCAGGCCACGCGATCGTGCTGGCCACGCACGACGTGGAGCTGGCCGCGGAGCTCGCCCACCGGGTGGTGCTGCTCGCCGAGGGCGAGGTGATCGCCGACGGCCCGACCGCGGAGGTGGTCGTCTCCTCCCCCTCCTACGCCCCCCAGGTCACCAAGATCCTGGCCCCGCACAGGTGGCTCACGGTCGCCCAGGTCCGCGAGGCACTGGCATGACGACCATGACGACCGCCCGCGACTCGTCCCACGGCTCCGTGCGCGCCGTCCGCTTCGGCCCCCGCTCCCTCATCGCCCTCGCCCTGGTCAGCGCCGTCGGCGTGGTGGCCTTCACCTGGCCCTTCCTGGCGCCGCCGGCCTCGCGGCTCAGCGCGCACGCGCAGGACGCGCCCTGGCTCTTCGCGGGCCTGCTGGTGCTGCTCGTCGCCGTCCTCGCCGCGACGATCTCCGAGTCCGGTCTGGGCCCGAAGGCCGTCGCCATGCTCGGCGTACTGGCGGCGACGGGGGCCGCGCTGCGCCCGATCGGCGCCGGGACCGCCGGTATCGAGCCCATGTTCTTCCTGATGGTGCTGAGCGGACGCGTCCTGGGGCCCGGCTTCGGGTTCGTGCTGGGCTCGACGACCATGTTCGCCTCCGCGCTGCTCACGGGCGGGGTGGGGCCCTGGATGCCGTTCCAGATGCTGGCCATGGGGTGGTTCACCATGGGCGCGGGCCTGCTGCCGGGCCCGGACCGCCTGCGCGGCCGTACGGAACTGCTGATGCTGGCCGGCTACGGCTTCCTCGCCGCCTTCGCCTACGGCACGGTCATGAACCTCGCGGGCTGGCCCTTCATGGGCACCCTCGCCTCCTCCATCGCCTTCGACCCGCACGCCGCGGTCCCCGCCAACCTGGCCCGCTTCGTCGCGTACTGCCTGGCCACCTCGCTCGGCTGGGACCTGGGCCGGGCCGCCGTCACCGTCGTCCTGACGCTGGCCGTCGGCCCGGCGGTGCTGCGGGCGCTGCGCCGCGCCACCCGGCGGGCCGCCTTCGAGACACCGGTCACATTCGACCCGCCCCCACCCTGAACCCGCCGTCACCCCGCGCCCCCGCACGGTGACCACGCCGGTGAACCGGCCCACATGACGCGGATCACCTACGGCCCCGGTTCGTAGCCGCGCGGCCCGCGGCATGCGGGTGCCTTTACCCGCGCCGACCTGCGCATCGAGAGCCCGCTCACACCCACACACCCCACCGCGGATGCGACGACAACTAGTAAAAGGGGTGTTTGCGGGCGGATGAGCCGCCTGCTTGTCTGGACGACGTCGTCAGGAGCCGACGGTCCCCGGACCCCGGACATCCGGGACTCCGGGGCCTTCGGTGCCAGGGCAGCCCCTCCTCCCGCTCCCGCGGGCTCCGGCTGCTCGCGACACCCCTGGTCCCCGACCCAAGAGGTTCTCCGTGCCCGTCTCCTTCATCCGCCGCATCGCCACCCCGAAGAAGGCCCTCACCACCGCCGCCGTGGCCGCCGCCACCGCCGGCATCGCCCTGACTTCGGTTCCCGCCCAGGCAGCCACCCCCGCCTCCGGCTCGGACGCGAAGGCGATCGCGCACCAGATGATCCCGGACGCCGCGCAGTTCAACGCCTTCAGCCGCATCGTCGAGCACGAGAGCGGCTGGAACCCCCACGCCACCAACGCCTCCTCCGGCGCCTACGGCCTGGTCCAGGCGCTGCCCGCCTCGAAGATGTCCTCGGCGGGCGCCGACTGGAAGTCCAACCCCAAGACCCAGATCAAGTGGGGTCTGGACTACATGAACTCCCGCTACGGCAGCCCGGCCAAGGCCTGGAACTTCTGGCAGGCCCACGGCTGGTACTGAGCCGACCCCACGCCCGGCCCCTGAGCCGGCCACCGACGCGAGGGCGGCGGTCCCCCGATCCCCGGGACCGCCGCCCTCGTCGTGTCCGGGCACCGTACGGCCGCGCCCGTCTGCTTTCCTGGTGCCATGGCAGCAGACCCGCCGCGGGACGCCCGCTCGGACGCCCCCGACGCCCGCGGCCTGCGCCTGGTGCTGGTGCTGCTGGGGCTGACGGTGGTCAGCGGCATCATCGACGCGGTCAGCTACCTCGGACTCGGCCACGTCTTCACCGCGAACATGACCGGCAACGTGGTGGTCCTCGGCTTCGCCGCCGCCGGAGCACCCGGCTTCTCCGTGACGCACACGGCCATTTCCCTCGTCTGCTTCCAGCTGGGCGCGCTGGCCGGCGGCCGGGTCGCGGTGCGCTACGGCGGCCGCTCGCGGCGCAGTTGGGCCCGTGCGACGCTGGCGGTGGAAGCGGCCCTCGTGGGCACGTCGTCGGCGGTGGCCTTCGCCGCCCCCGGCGCCACCGGCACGACGTACGTCCTCATCGCCCTGACCGCCCTCGCGATGGGCCTGCGCAACGCGACGGTCATCAAGCTGGGCGTGCCCGACCTGACGACCACCGTCCTGACCAGGACCCTGACCGGTCTCGCCGCCGACTCCCGCGCCGCCGGCGGCACCGGCCTCCGCTCCGCACGCCGCGCCGCGTCGGTGGTCGCGATGCTCGCCGGCGCCGCCCTCGGCGCCTGGCTGGTCGTCCACCGCGACCTGGGCACCCCGCTGCTGATCGCGGCGGTGGCGGCGGGGGTGCTGGCGGCGGTGACGTCGGGCCGCGAGTGACGTCATCTGCCGCCGAAGTCGACGTCCTTGGTCTCGACGGTCCCGGCGGTGCGTCCCGGTGCCTTCTGGTAACCCCAGTACAGGTTGGTGTGGGCGATGACCTGGTCCGGCGGCGGGGCGCCCCAGGCCGACGTGTCCTCCGTGGTGTGCGCGTCACCCACCAGGATCGTGTCGTACCCCCGCACGAGCGCGCCGTGCAGCGTCGAGCGGACGCACACGTCGGTCGACGCCCCGGTCACGAAGAGCCGGCCCACCCCGAGCCCCGACAGCACGGTCTCGAGTGTGGTGTCCTCGAACGAGTCACCGTAGTTCTTGTGCACGAGCGGTTCGCCCTCGCGCGGCGTCAGCTCGGGCACGATCCGCCAGCCGTCGCTGCCCTTCACCATCCCCTCGTCGGCGTGCTGGATCCACACGACGGGAGTCTCCTCCCGCCGGGCCCGCTCGACCAGGGCAGCGATGTTCGCGACGACCGCGTCACGCTCGTGGGCCTTGTGCACGACGTCGTTCTGCACGTCGACGACGAGGAGCGCGGCGTTGGGCCGGTCCTGGAGTGTGGTCATGGTTCCCCCTTGCGCCTACCGGTGCCATCTGCGACCACACTAGACCGGGCCACTGACAATCGGCTCAGTCCGCGACGGACGTCCAGGTGACGAAGCTGGTGAAGGCCTCCGGGCGGAAGGTGAGCACGGGGCCGGTGGGGGTCTTGGAGTCGCGGACGGCTATGGCCGTGTCCGCGAGTTCGGCGATCTCTACGCAGTTGCCGCCCTGGTCGCTGCTGTACGTCGACTTGCGCCAGGCCAGCGGCCCGAGTGGCGCGCACTCGACGCAGGAGCCGCCCTGGTCGCCGCTGTAGCTGGACTTACGCCACTTGATCTCCATAGCGGTCCTCCATCACGCGCCGGATCAACTCCGCCGAGTCCTTGAGGGAGAGAGCGGCGGCCTGGAGGTGATCGTAACGGAGCGAACAGTCTTTGACGGTGTCCGGATTCGCGGTGGGGTGCCCGCTGCCGTAGCCCTCCGTGTAGACGATGTCGGGGTCCTGGCCGAAGTGGAACAGGTCGAACGAGCCTTGCAAACCTGCGTGTGCTCCGGCCGAGAAGGGCAGCACCTGTACGTTGATCCGGGGATTGCCCATGAAGCTCAAAGGTGCGCCAGTTGCTCTCGCATTGTCTTCGGGCTACCGACCTCTTGGAGCAGAACGGTCTCACTGATGACCGCCCAGAACACCGGCGGTTCACTCTTCTCGAAGATGCGCTGACGAGCGAGTCGTACGGCGGTGCGGTCGTCGAGGTCGGTTTCGTCCAGCGCACCAAGCACCGCACGTGCATACGCCTTCGTCTGTAACAGGCCGTGCACCAGGTGCGTGTGGAAGGTCTGCATCTTGATGGCCCGCGCCTCCAGCTCCGCCACCTGCTGGAACCAGGCCGGAAGCTGACTGCGCATCACCAGCACGAGGAGCCGCGACAGCAACCCGTCCGCCCCCAACGCCGCGTCCACCCGCTCACTGAACTCCGGCGTCGGCAGCTTCCGTGCCGTCTCGATCTGCCCAACCAGCGACCCGGTGTAGTTGACGATCTCCCCCAGTTGCCGCTGTGTCAGGCCCGCGGCCTCCCGCAGCCGCCGTAGCTCGAAGCCGTAGTAGTCGAGCGGCGAGGCCCCCGGGTCGAGGACGTTGATGTTGGTCACGCACGGTCCCCTTTGCGCACGCCGGTCCACAGGCGGACCGGTTGTGTTCACGTAGTAGCCCAGCGTAGTGACGGCACGTCAGCCTCGTCCCGTGAACGACTGCTTTCCCTCGATCCTCGCGGGCCCCCGCGCCGCCCAGTACCAAATGACGCTCACCGCCGGTGAGCACTCCGCGCGGCACATCCGCCGGCTCGTCCGCTCCCACCTGACCGCATGGGACCTGGCCGAGCTGGCGGACGCCGTGGAACTCGCCACCACCGAGCTGGTCGCCAACGTCGTACGCCATGTCCCGGACCGCCGCTGCACGCTGCTGGTGCTGCGGCAGACGGCGGGCGTCCGGGTGGAGGTGAGCGACGGCTCACCCCAACAGCCCGTCACGCCGGCCGACTTGCCTCCGGACGCGGAAGGCGGACGCGGCCTGCTGCTGCTCGACGCCGTCGTCGACAAGTGGGGTGTGGCACCGCACGGCACGGGCGGAAAGACCGTGTGGTTCGAATGCACAGGTGGCGAAAGCACCGGCACGTCGGTTCTCGAAGGGGACGCGGACGTCGAGGAACTGATCGCCACCCGCGACTGGTGACCGCCGGGATCATCTCGGAGCGCGGTCCTTCGGGACGGCCGCCTCGCTGCTGAGTTCGGCGGTGGCCGTGATCGTCCGTCCCCGCGGCCCCTGGAGCAGATACGTCAGCCCGAAGCCCGTGCCGACGACGGCCGCGCCGCCGACCGCGTCCAGGACCCAGTGGTTGCCGGTGGCGACGATCGCGGAGACCGTGAAGAGCGGGTGGAGGAGGCCGAGGGCCTTCATCCACCACTTGGGGGCCACGATCGCGATCACCAGGCCGCACCACAGCGCCCACCCGAAGTGCAGGGACGGCATCGCCGCGTACTGGTTGGTGAGGGCCGTGAGGGTGCCGTAGTCCGGCTTGGAGAAGTCCTGGACGCCGTGGACGGTGTCGATGATGCCGAGGGCCGGCATCAGGCGGGGCGGTGCCAGCGGGAAGGCCCAGAAGCCGACCAGGGCCAGGAGTGTGGCGAAGCCGAGGGCCGAGCGGGCCCAGCGGTAGTCGACCGGGCGGCGCCAGTACAGGACGCCGAGGACGGTCAGCGGGACCACGAAGTGGAAGGATTCGTAGTAGAAGTCGAAGAAGTCGCGCAGCCAGCCGACCTTGACCACGGCGTGGTTGACCGCGTGCTCGACGTCGATGTGCAGGAACCGCTCCACGGAGAGGATCTCGTGGCCGTGGTGCTCGGCGCGGGCCCGGCCGCCGGAGATGGTGCCGCCGGTCGCCGCGAGACGCACCTGCTGGTAGGCGGCGTAGGTCACGCGGATCAGCAGGAGTTCCAGGAGCAGATTGGGGCGGGTGAGGACCCTGCGCAGGAAGGGGACCAGCGGGACGCGTTTCCAGCGGGCCGGGACTTCAGCGGCGTACTGGGCCGGGACGGGTGTCCGGTAGTGCTCCGAGGTGCGGGAGAGGAAGGGGACGACCGTCGCGGCGGCCAGCGCGGCCAGCAGGACCATGTTGTCCCGCAGCGGGTACATGACCGCCATGTTCGGCAGCATCATCTTCGCCGGGAGGGTCGTCACCAGGACCACGGCGACCGGCCAGACGTAGCGGTCGGAGGCGCGGCGGCCGACCCGGCCGACGACCGCGAGCAGCATCCACAGCAGCTGGTGCTGCCAGGTGGTGGGTGAGACGGCGATCGCGGCGCAGCCGGTGAGGGCGACCGCGAGGAGCAGCTGGCCGTCGCGGGCGTAGCGCACGGCCCGGCGGAGGCCGAGGACGGCGACGACCGTGCCCAGGGCGAGGAAGAGGCTGATCTCCAGGGGACCGGTCAGGCCGAGGCGCAGCAGGGCGCCGTGCAGGGACTGGTTGGCGAGGGCGTCGGCGCGGCCGCCGAGGCCGGCGCCCGCCATGTGGTGGACCCAGTAGGTGTACGAGTCGTGCGGCATCGCGGCCCAGGCGAGCGCGGTGCAGGCGGCGAACACGGCGCCGGTGGAGGCGGCGGCCTTCCTGCGGTCGGTGCACCACAGCAGGGGCGCGAACAGCAGCATCGTGGGCTGGAGCGCGGCGGCGACGCCGATCAGGGCGCCCGTGGTCCGCTGTCCGCGCACGACGAAGCAGCCGAGCAGCACGAGCAGGACGGGGATGATGCTGGTCTGGCCGAGCCAGAGGGTGTTGCGCACCGGCAGCGACAGCATGAGCAGGCTGATCGCGACGGGTGCGGCCAGCAGGGAGGTGCGGCGGCCGACCGGGTGGGGCAGGGCGCGGGCGGCGATCAGGCCGATCGCGACCACCAGCAGCAGGGTGCCGAAGATCCAGCCCCAGCCGAGGGCGTCCTCGGCGGCCTTGGTCAGTGGTTTGAGGACGAGGCCGCTGAACGGTGTGCCGGTGAACCGGGTCGAGTCGTACAGCGATCCCTTGACGTGCAGGACGCCCTCCGGCCCCACCCAGGTCTCCAGGTCCGTGAGTCTCTGTCCGGGCGGAGAAGTCAGGACGGCGGCCACCTGCCGTATCGCGAGGACACCGGCGATCAGCCACAGGCCCAGGCGGGCCGCGTGCAGCCGCGCTCTGACCGGGTCGCCTGCCGTCGCTCCGAGTGTTCCGGCCCCTGCCCCGCTGTGCTCCGCGTCCGCCACGCCCCGTCGGCCTCCCGCCCCGTTGTCCCGGTACGAACCCTGGGGGCGCGCGGCCTCCCAAGAGACTCGCGGCTCCCCCTGTGGAGAGACGCGGACGGCCCCGGGTTCACCTGTCGTCCGCCCGCCTTTTGTCCGGATGACGATAGTCCGCCCCTGATGCGGTTGCGCTCGCCGGGCGCGACAAGGATCACAGCGCGGGCCCGTGCAAGGCGCCCGGCGTCGGGCAGACGTACCTGCGTATCACGCATTTACGTGCGCTGCGCATCGACTCGCGTACAGTACGTGAGGGGAGCAAGCGGTCGTATGGTCGATTTTCGGCCAGGCTCGTTCCGGCCGGTTCGGCCCGCTCGTCAGCGACGTCGCGTGGGCCGCGTCCTTGTCCCCGACGAGAGGTAGGCGAGCGAAGCCTTGTCGGCTGCCACAGTCACCGCTCCCCGTTCCGTGTCCCTCATCAAGTCCCCCACCGCCGCCGCACCCCCCACGGTGACCGACCCGGCGCTCGTGAAACGCGCCGTGAAGGCCGCCGCGCTGGGCAACGCGATGGAGTGGTTCGACTTCGGTGTCTACAGCTACATCGCGGTGACCCTGGGCAAGGTCTTCTTCCCCTCCGGCAACCCGACCGCGCAGCTGCTCTCCACCTTCGGCGCCTTCGCCGCGGCCTTCCTGGTCCGCCCGCTCGGCGGCATGGTCTTCGGCCCGCTCGGCGACCGCATCGGCCGCCAGAAGGTGCTGGCCGTCACCATGATCATGATGGCCGCGGGCACCTTCGCGATCGGCCTGATCCCCTCGTACTCGGTGATCGGCGTGGGCGCCCCGCTGCTCCTGCTGGCCGCCCGGCTGGTGCAGGGCTTCTCCACCGGCGGCGAGTACGCGGGCGCGTCGACCTTCATCGCCGAGTACGCCCCGGACAAGCGGCGCGGCTTCCTCGGCAGCTGGCTGGAGTTCGGCACGCTGGCCGGTTACATCGGCGGCGCGGGTCTGGTGACCCTGATGACGGCGCTGCTGTCCGACGCCGACCTGCTCTCCTGGGGCTGGCGGATCCCGTTCCTGATCGCCGGCCCGATGGGCATCATCGGCCTGTATCTGCGGATGCGACTGGAGGAGACCCCGGCGTTCGCGGCGGAGGTCGAGAAGGCCGAGGCGGACCGCCCGAAGGTGCCCCTGCGCGAGATGATCGCGGGCCAGTGGAAGGCGCTGCTGCTGTGCATGGGCCTGGTGCTGGTCTTCAACGTCACCGACTACATGCTGCTGTCGTACATGCCGAGCTATCTGACCAGTGAGCTCCACTACGACGAGACGCACGGCCTGCTCGTGGTGCTGGGCGTGATGGCCCTGATGATGATCGTCCAGCCGTTCGCCGGCGCGCTGACCGACCGCGTCGGCCGCCGCCCGGTGATCGCGGCCGGCTGCGCGGGCTTCCTGTTCCTGTCGATCCCGGCGCTGCTGCTGATCCGCCAGGGCAGCCTGGCGGCGGTGGGCCTGGGCATGGCCGCGCTGGGCCTGCTCCTGGTCTGCTTCACGGCCGCGATGCCGTCCGCCCTGCCGGCCCTGTTCCCGACCCGGTGCCGCTACGGCTCCCTGTCGATCGGCTTCAACGTCTCCGTGTCCCTCTTCGGCGGCACCACCCCGCTGGTGGTCACGGCGCTCATCGGCGCGACCGGCAACATGATGATGCCCGCCTACTACATGATGGCGGCGGCCGTGATCGGCGGCTTCGCCGTCTGGCGCATGTCGGAGTCGGCGGGCCGGCCGCTGCCGGGCTCGGCGCCGTCGCTGGAGTCGTGAGGACGGGCGTGGCCGCGGGCAGTCGCACGTGGCCGCGGGCGGTCGCACGGAGGCGACCTCACGCAGCATCCGCACATCGTGGTGCATCCGCCGGCCCTGGACGGCTCCCGGCGGGTCACCGAGGGCGACGTGACCCTCGGGC
>NZ_JBEXZD010000143.1:0-18200 GCF_040628575.1 Streptomyces sp. NPDC006393 | reverse complement strand
GATGCCCCCAGAGGCTGTCATTTCGGGCGTATGGGGGGTGCTGGTGGGAGGGGGCCGTTCGGGGTACGCGGGAGGCCCGGAGGCGGCTCCTCCCGTAGCTGATGAAGTGTCAAAAGACACTCGTACTTAGCTGATTGACTGACTATTGGTCCGTCGAGGTGATCTTCTGACGGCTCCTCACCCTCCGGTGCATCCGGGGGCCGGGAACTCCCGGCGCGTCGCTGCTTGACACGCGGATTGCCGTGTGCCGCACGCCGTGGAATCGGTGGCGGCGGTGACGGTCGCCGGGCCGTCCCGGCCGCGCCGCCTGACGCGTCGTGCGGAGGTTCGGCCGGCACCGGTCAGGCGACTGTACGTGTGTTTCTGACCCGTGGTGGCGGGCCTGCCGTCCGGCACGGGGGAGGGATGGGGCAGGAGGTGCTGGCCCATGTCCGATCGTGACGTGCTCATGCTTGTCGACGAGAACGGGCACGTAGTCGAGTGGCACAGGCCGGCCGAGGAACTCTTCGGACGATCGCCGGAGGAGGTCCGCGACCGGCCCGTGGCCGCACTCCTGCGCGAGCTCGCCTCCGGCGACGACGGGCGTCACGGCCCGTCGGCGCCGTGGCCCGCACTGCGGATCAGACCGCTGCTGCGGGACACCTCGGTGGTGTGGGAGGTGCGGACCGCCGGCGACGTCGCCACGGAAATGGACCGGGCCGTCCTGAAGGCGGCGTTCACCCAGTTCCCGGTGGGACTGCATGTCCTCGACGACCAGCTGCGCGTCGTCCGCGTCAACACGGCCACCCGCGCCATGCGGCAGGCGCCCGTCGACCGCTTGATCGGACAACACTTCTTCGACGTGTACGGAGTCGAAGACCCGGATGCCGAAGAGGCGATCGCGCGCGAAGTCCTCGACACGGGCGTGCCGGTGATCAACCGGCTCGTCCGAGGCACCGTCACCTTGGGCGCGCGGCCCCTGGGCATCTTCTCCGTCACCACCATGCGCATGCACAACGACCGCGGGGACGTGCTGGGCCTGGTGGTGTCAGCGGTGGACGTCACCGAGCGGGAGCGGGCGCGACTGCGGCTGAACATCCTCGGTGCGGTCCGTGAGCGCGTGGGACGGCGACTGGACGTGATCGACGTCTGCGAGGAGTTCGTCGACGCGGTCGTCCCCGCGTTCTCGAAGATCGCCGTGGTGGAGGTGGTCGACGAGGTGATCCGCGGGGAGAACCCGCCGCTGGCACCCGTGGACCCGGAGGTGCCGCTGCGGCGCGTCGCGTTCCGGGGCCGGATGTCGGCGCATCCCGTCGGCGACATCCGGCACCTGCCGTTCGGGACCCCGTTCACGCGGGCGCTGTCCGATCTCGAGCCGCGCCTCGTACCCATCGAGGAGGACAGCCCGTGGCTCGCGGCGGACCCGGCTCGGGCCGAGGCCATTCGCGTCTCCGAGGCGCACTCGCTCCTGGTCGTTCCCCTGGCGCTGCGCGGCGAGGTGTTCGGCGTGGTCAGCTTCTACCGCCAGGAGCAGGAGGAGCCGTTCGACGAGGAGGACATCGCGCTGGCGCGCGACGCCTGCGCGCACACCACTCTGTGTATCGACAACGCTCGTCGCTACGCCCGCGAGCGCGCGATCGCGGCCACGGTTCAGCGACGGTCGCTGCCCCAGCAGCCCGCGGACCTGACCACGGTGGAGATCTCGCACCTTCATCTGAGCGGACCCGAAGGGGGCGGCGCCTGGTTCGACGCGATCCGCCTGTCGGGTGCGCGGACCGCCCTGATCGTCGGCGAGGTGGCCGGGTGGGGCATGGCCGCCGCCACCGCCATGGGCCAACTGCGCACGGCCGTCTACTCGCTGGCCGCGCTGGACCTGGGACCGGACGAACTGCTCGCCCGGCTCAGCGACACGGCGGTCCGCCTCGCTGCCGAGCGGGCGGCGCTGCCGGCCGGAGATCCCCTGCATCGGGTGCCGCTCACCGCCGGCTGTTCGATCGCCGTCTACGACCCCGTCGACCTCACCTGCACGGTTGCCCGGGCGGGGCTTCCGGAACCGGTCGTCGTCCATCCCGACGGCGCCTGCGACACCATGTCCGTCCCCGAGGGGCCGGTTCTCGCGGGACCCGGTGACGCTCCCTTCGCCACCACCACCGTGGCACTGGCCGAGGGAAGCACCCTGCTCATGGGCACGTCCGCGCTCGCGGACGAGGCCCTCGCCCCCGGCGGCCACCTGCGTGCCCTGCTGGAGCGGGGGGCCGGGCAGAGCGTCAGGGATGTGTGCGACGCCCTGGCCTACGCTCTGGGCGAGGAGGACCCCTGGGACGAGAGACTCATGCTGCTCGCCCGGACGAGGAGCCTTCCCGCCGACCGGGTCCTGACGCGCGAGCTGCCGGCCGGTCCCGAGGCCGCGCCGCTGGCTCGTGCCGCGACCCGGCGGCGGCTGGAGCACTGGGGGGTGGAGGGGGACATCGCATGCACGGCGGAGTTGGTGGTCAGCGAGCTGGTGGGAAACGCGGTCCGCTACGGGACTCCGCCGCTGTCCATGCGTCTGATCTTCGACCGCGTACTGACCTGCGAGGTCAGCGACGCGGCCACGAGCGCACCGCATGTGCGGCACGCCCGCACCGCCGACGAGACGGGGCGCGGCCTGTTCATCATCGCCAGCCTCGCCCCGAACTGGGGGACCCGCTACCGCGCGCAGGGCAAGACCGTATGGGCCGAGTTGCCGGCGGAGGCTCCGCGCGAGGAGTGACACCGACCGCCGGGCGGCTCAGGCGCGGCTGCGTGGCCAGCCGGCCAGGCCGCTGCCGTCGGGAGCCTCCCGCGTCGCCTCGCCGACCGAGTCGTGGAACGCGTACACGGAGTGCAGGCCGCCCGCCTTGAACACCTTGCGGACCCGGTGATCGGTGCAGGTGAGAAGCAGGGAGCCGGCGTGCGCCCGGATCCGCTTGGTGATCGCCACGATCATGCCCAGCCCCATGGAGTCCAGGAACGGCACCTGGCACAGATCCAGCACGAAGTGCCGGTGACCTTGGTCCACGAGGCGCGTGACGGCGTCGCGGATCACGGGGGAGGAGCAGAGGTCCACGTCACCGGTGACACTCACGACGGTCCAGCCGTTCGTACGGTAGTGATCAACCTGATTGTCGTTCCCCGGGGTGAGCTGTGTGTGCACGCTCCGCCTCTCTGCCGCACCTAATGTCCGTTTTATCTAGGAGACGGCTTCTGCGGGGTGCATCACAAGGGGATGAGTTTCAGATAGTGAGCGAGAGGCCTCTGGTCACCCGGTTCGCCGTGGCGAGGAGCCGGGCGGTGGCGTCCTCGAGCGCGGACGAGCGGTCCCTGCGGAGCGAGACACCGAGGGCGCCCGGCGTCTCGCCCCGGAACACGGGCACCGCGGCGCAGACGGTGCCCAGCGCGTACTCCTCCAGGTCGGTGACGGCCGGGGCGCCGGAGACGGTGTCGAGTCGCCGCAGCAGCTCCCTGCGATCCGTGATCGTTCTGGGTGTGAGGTCCGGCAGACGGTGCCGGGAGAGGTACTCCTGGCGACCCTCGTCGTCCAGCTCGCGGAGCACGCACTTGCCCAGCGCGGTGGCGTGACCGGCGTCCTCGAACCCGACCCACAGATCGGCGCGCGGCGCCCGGGGCGCGTCCACGATCTCCGCCACCCGGATCTCGCCGTCCTCGTAGAAGGTGAGGTAGGCGGCGGCGGACAGGTCGTCGCGCAGGGACGACAGCATGGGGCGGACCCGGCTGAGCAGTGCCTGTGTCCGGCTGGCGGTGTGCAGCGACCCGAGCATCTCGCCGAGCACGTAGGAGCCGTCCTCGAGCTTGTGCACGTATCCGTCGTGAGCCAGGGTCCGCAGCAGGTGATAGGTGGTGGCGAGGGCCAGCCCGGTCTCCCGCGCCAGCTGTTTGGCCGGTGCGCCGCCTTCATGAGCCCCTACTGCCTCCATCAACCGGAAGGCCCGCTGCACGGAAGCGATGAGGGTGGGGGCCTCTTGCGCGCCCATACCTCCACCGTGCGCGCGGTGGCCGGTCAGGGCAAGCCGCGCGGAGCGCAGGCGCCTCGAACGGGCACGATGATGTCAACCAAGGTTGACATGCGGGTGTCTGTCAACTTAGGTTGACGGTATGAGCGGAGCAACCGAACTCGCCGCCCGCGCGGGTGATCGCGATCCCCGGGTCGGTCTGCGGGCCGTCGCCGCGCTGCGCCGGCTGCTGGAGCAGCTGGAGGCGGTGCAGGTGCGCAACGCGCGCAATCAGGGCTGGTCGTGGCAGGAGATCGCCAACGAACTGGGTGTGAGCAGGCAGGCCGTGCACAAGAAGCATGGGAGGCATTGATGTTCGAACGGTTCACCAAGGAGGCTCGCCAGGTCGTCACGGGGGCGGTCGAGCAGGCCGAGGGGATGGGGGCGCGCCGCGTCGATCCCGAGCACCTGCTGCTCGGGCTGCTGGAACAGGAGGGGAGTCGCGCGTCCTTCGCGCTGGCCGCTCTCGGGCTCGGTGAGCGCAAGGACTCGGTGCGGCACGCGGTGCGGGAAGCGCACCGGCGGGCCGGCCTCTCGCGGGCCGAGTCCGATGCCCTCGCCGGACTGGGGATCGACGTGACCGACATCGTCGCCCGGGTGGAGGCGGCCCACGGGGTCGGAGCGATGGCAGCGGGCCGGACGGGCGAGGACCGGAAATCCGGGCACCGGCCCTTCGGCAAGGGCGCCAAGGACATCCTCGTGGGTGCCCTGCGCACCGCCGTCACGCACCGGGACCGCCGCATCGGAGGCGAGCACCTTCTGCTGGCCCTGACGCTGCGCCCCGGCATCGCCGCCGAGATCCTCGCCGACCACGGCGTCACCTACGAGTCGCTCACCCGTGTGCTGTACGGGACCGGCGAGGCGGCCGCGGGCTGATGCCGGCAGGAGCGTACGGCTGACGTCGCCAAGGGTGCACGGCCGACGTCGGCAAGGGCGTACGGCTGACGCCTGCGGGGGTGCACGGCTGACGCCGGCAGGCGAGGCGGCCGGTCCTTACAGGGGGACTGCTGATGCCGGCAGCGGTGGGACGTCGCGGCGGCGATGAGGCGGCGTCCGACGTCGAGAATCCCGGCCCGATGGCGCCGGGCCGGGATTCTCTGTCATGCGTCTGGCTGCGGTGCCCCGGTCAGATTACGGCGGGCCGGGGTTCCGCATGGCCGGCGTGGTGCTGCCGGGATCAGTAGTCGCCGCCGTCGTCGTCGTAGCCCTTGTCGCCGTGGTGACGGTCGACCACTCGGAAGCTGGCCGCGACGCCGTCCTTGACGAAGACGCCCTTGGTCCACTTGGGGAAGACCCCGTTGCTTTCGCTGTGGGGGCCGACGGTGGCGATGGGGGCGCCGTTGTCGCAGGTGACGCCGCGGAAGACCTCGAGGGTCTTCTTGCTGTCGTTGCGGATGTTGAGGCTCCTGGACCCCAGGCCGCTGACGACGGTGATGCAGCCGCTCGGGTGGGCGGAGTAGGACCGCTCGTTGATGTGGATCCACCCGTAGTCACGGTGGCGGTTGCCGCCGTGGTCCTCGTGGTCGTTGTTGTTGCCTTCGTTGCCCTTGCTGTTGTTGTTGTTTCCGGTGTCGCCGCCCATGGGCGCCTGGACGGGGGCCTGCTGGACGGCGGCGGCCGGAGCGGCCTGGGCGGCCGGGGCCGCCTGGGGCGCCGGGGCGGCCGTCGCGTACGTGATGCCGGTCGCGGCCAGGGCCGCGGCGGCCGCGACGCCTGCGGCGATCGCGTGAGAACGAGTCATGATCATGGTGCACTGCTTCCTGTCTCAGAGTCAGAGAGAGACCGACTTCGCAGCCGGTGTGTGATTGAACGTACTGACGCCCTCGGAAGCTGTCATTTCGGGCAGATCGCACCTACGGCCTCTGGTAGGCCGATCGGGGTATCCGAAGCGCTCGCAGACCCGGTTCCGGCGAACTGACGGAACATCAAATGGACGCAACTACTTAGCAGATTGACTGACTATTAGCCCTTGCAGGTGATCCTCTGACACCTGCTCACCCGTGCGGCAGCGAGAACCGACCCGGACGTTCGGCGCGTCGCTGCTTGACATCGGGCTCCGCGGATGCCTCGGCGCTGCGCGTGGTGTCGTCCTGATGCCGCGTGCGCCGGGAGAGCGCGGCCACAGCCGTTGCCGGATCGTCGGCGTAGAAGCGCAGCACCCGCGCCTCGGCCTCCTTGCCCAGCGGGCGTACGAACCGCACCGGCTCGGAGAGTTCCACCGTGACCGTGGTCTGCCCGCCCACCGACAGGTCCAGCGAGCCGTCGTCGCGCACCTTCGCCATGCCGCCGCCGTTGACGATGCGACGCTCGACGCGGGCGCCGGCGACGAGCTCCGCCGGGACCCTGATCTCCAGCAGCACGCCGTAGCGCAGGCGCAGCGAACCGTCCGCCGTCACGACGTGCGGGCGCACGACGCAGGAGATGTGCAGGGCGACGACGAAGTAGCAGCCCCAGACGTCGATCACCAGGAACACGGCGTGCACGGCCGGCCAGGGGATGAGCACCGCCAGTGCCACCGTCTCGACGACCGAGACGAAGAGGAAGCCGTAGATCATGGCGGACTGGTTCGCGGCGTAGCGCACCGCGAGGTCTTCGGGGCCCACGCCGTGCGGTGGCCGGCGGGTGAGCCAGCGGCAGCAGCTGGTGAACAGCTTGATCTCGTGGACGGTGAGGCGGCGGAGTGCGGCCGGGACCAGGTCCCGTCCGGCCTCCAGCGCCGCGGCCCGGCGAGCCGCGCCCTCGCGCCGATGGCGGCGGTAGTCCGCGGTCAGCACTCCGGCCACCGCCAGGGCCGGCGCGAGCATCGAGACCTCGACCGCGCGCATCAGGGTCGCGGGTATCCCTGCCCCGGACGCGAGGCACAGCATGAGCACCAGCCTGCCGGCGAGCAGGGTGAGCAGCCCCCAGCGGACGGTCCTGCGCAGCGCGTTCACCGTGCCCCCCGCTCCTGGAGCAGGGTCATCGCACGGCGCAGGACCTCCGCCTGCGCGGGCGGGAAGTCCGCGAAGAACGCCTCGGCGAAACCCCCGCCGTCCTTGTCCCCGGTGCGGGAGGCGTCCTCGGCCGCGGACCGGGCGACCTCCTGCGGCATGCTGTCCGCGACGGCCCGGGCCAGCTGCGGGATGCGCGGGTCGTCGGGTGCGGCGTCGGCGAGCTCGTCCAGACGCGCATAGATCTCGTACGCCCGCGCCATCGCCTCCTCGTCGGTGCTCAGCGCCCGCATCATCGCCAGGAGCCAGGTGCGGTGGCCGGCGCCGGCGGTCGAGTCCAGCAGCGCGAGCAGCTCGCGCTCCTTGGCCGCCATGGCGGGCTCGGGGCCGGGGCGTGAGGCGGAGGCACGGGCCATGTCGTCGAAGACGGCGGCGAGTTCGGGGGAGACGGGGCCCTCGGCGGGCAGGCCGCCGGTGTCCGCGCGCCGCAGCAGCTCGGCGAGACGGGCGCGGCGCTGTCCGATCGCCTCCTCCTGACGGGCCAGGTCGGCGTCGAGTTCGGCGAGGATCTCGCGCAGGTCCTTGCCCGCGTCGTCGGCGAGCGCGTCGCGGACCTCGTCGAGGCTCAGCCCGAGCTCGGTCAGCCTGCGGACGCGGGCCAGCTCCACGGCGTCGCGCAGTCCGTACTCGCGGTAGCCGTTGGGTTGCCGTTCGGGTTCGGGCAGCAGGCCTATGCGGTGGTAGTGCCGCACGGTGCGGGTGGTGACGCCGGCGATCGCGGCGAGCTC
This sequence comes from Streptomyces sp. NPDC006393, assembly GCF_040628575.1. Classification (NCBI taxonomy): domain Bacteria; kingdom Bacillati; phylum Actinomycetota; class Actinomycetes; order Kitasatosporales; family Streptomycetaceae; genus Streptomyces; species Streptomyces sp. NPDC006393. The sequence continues at coordinate 10,472 of NZ_JBEXZD010000143.1, read as the reverse complement.
TCCGATACGCATGCCCCCAGTAGAAACGTTGTCGCTGCGACAAGGTCAAGCGAGGACGTGCCAGGTCAGGCGCGGGCGGGCCCCGTCCAGCGGGTGTGTCACTCCTGGCCGGGCCGGCCCGGATCCTCCATGCGGGAGAGCCAGGTGGTCAGCAGCCCTTCGAGTGCCTCGGCCTCGGCGGGTGTCAGCAGGTCCAGCAGTCGGCGCTCGTTGCGCATGTGGTCGGTGAACGCGCGGTCGATCAGCTCGCGTCCGGGTGCGGTGAGGGCGACGATCCGCCCCCGCTGGTCGTCGTCGGAGCGGCGCCGCGTGACGAGCCCGGCCCGCTCCAGGCGGTCGATCCTCTTCGTCATCGCGCCGGTGGTGACCATGGTGTGGGCGGCGAGCTCGCCCGGTGCCCGTTCGAAGGGTTCACCGGCGCGGCGCAGCGCGCACAGCACGTCGAACTCTCCCTCGCCGAGGCCGTAGCGGTCGTAGACGAGGCAGAGTTCGGCGGTGAGCCGGTCGGCCAGGCGGTGCAGCCGGCCGATCACTCCCTGGGGGGTGATGTCGATGTCGGGCCGTTCGCGGCGCCAGTCGGCCTGGATGCGGGCCACGCGGTCCTGCGGCCGAGGGTGCGAGTGCTCCTTGCGGTGCTCCATGCGGACCATACTAGCTTCCGGGGAAGCTATATTGCCTTCTATGGAAGCGAAAACGTGGATGCGCTGGGTGGGCCTGACCGCGGTGGCACCGGTGGCCTGGGGGACCAACTACTTCGTCACGCATGAGTTCCTGCCCGCGGACAGCCCGCTCTACGGGGCCGCGCTGCGGGCGCTGCCCGCCGGGCTGGTCCTGCTGGCCCTGTCCAGGCAGCGGCCGCGGGGTGTGTGGTGGTGGCGCTCCGCGGTGCTCGGACTGATCAACGTGAGCGTGTTCTTCGTGCTCGTGTACGCCGCCTCCCAACTGCTTCCGACGAGCGTGGCGTCGACCGTCATGGCCGTGTCGCCGCTGGCGATGATGCTCATCGCCTGGTTCCTGGTGTCCGAACGGCCCGGCATCAGGCACCTGGCGGGCGCCGCGCTCGGGCTCGGCGGGGTCTGTCTCATGCTGCTCACCGGGGCCCAGGGGGTGAGCGTGCCGGGAGTCCTCGCCTCGGCCGCGGCCATGCTGGTGTCGTCCTTCGGTCACATCCTGACCAAGAGGTGGAGCGCCGGTGCCGATGTGCTCGCCTCGACCGCATGGCAGCTCACCGCCGGAGGTCTGTTCCTGCTCCCGGTCGCCGCCGCCGTGGAGGGCCCTGTGCCCGCGCTCTCCACGTCGGCGCTGCTCGCGTTCGGCTACGTCTCCCTGGTCGCCACCGCACTGGCCTTCGCCGCCTGGTTCACCGGGCTGCGACACCTGCCCGCGGGCACGGTGGGCCTGATCGGACTGCTCAACCCCGTCACGGGCGTGCTGCTCGGCACCGTGGTCGCCCAAGAGGTGCTGACGGCCCGGCAACTGTCCGGACTGGGACTCGTCCTGGCCGGAGTCGTGCTGGGCCGGCCCGCACGGTCGCAACGGCGCGATGCCGGGCCGCGCGCCCCAGGCGCGGCACTGCCACCCGCCCCGGTCGCGGCTGCTCCGGTTTCGACTGCTCCGGTCCCGGCTGCTCCCGTTTCGGCCGAACAGTGCTCGTGCGGGCCTTCCGGTCAGTCACCCCCACGTGCCTGAGGGTGCCCGAGGACAAGTCCGCCGACGCCTCGACCTCCGGCGGCCGGAGCGGTCTGATGGAACCGGAGGGAGGTGCCTTCCATGGGTGCGACAACGCTTCCGGTGTCGATGCGGGCCTGGGTGGCCTCCGCCGTCCACCCCGGGACGATCGAGTCCGTCGTACTGCCCGTCCCGGTGCCCGAGGATCACGAACTGCTGGTGCGGGTGGCCGTGTGCGGGGTGTGCCGGACCGACCTCCATGTGCGGGACGGCGACCTGCCCGCACACCGTGAGCGGGTCGTGCCCGGGCACGAGACGGTGGGTGAGGTCGTCGCGGCGGGCCGGGCCACCACCGGGCCCGGGGTCGGCGCCCGGGTCGGGATTCCGTGGCTGCGCCGTACCTGCGGGGCGTGCGGGTACTGCCTTCGGGGCCAGGAGAACCTGTGCCCGTCCTCGCTCTACACGGGCTGGGACGCCGACGGGGGCTACGCGGAGTACACCACCGTTCCCGCCGCGTACGCTTACGAGCTGCCCGAGGGGTACACCGAGGAGGAGCTGGCCCCGCTGCTGTGCGCCGGGATCATCGGTTACCGCGCGCTGCGCCGCGCCGAACTGCCCCCGGGCGGCCGGCTCGGGGTCTACGGCTTCGGGGCCTCCGCCCACCTCACCGCGCAGGTAGCCCTCGCCCAGGGCGCGACCGTCCATGTGTTCACCCGGTCACCGGCCGCCCAAGAACTCGCCCTGTCCCTGGGGGCGGCCTCGGCGACCGACCCCTACGCACCGCCCCCACGGCCGCTGGACGCGGCGATCCTCTTCGCCCCGGCCGGCGACCTGGTCCCCGTCGCCCTCCAGGCCCTGGCCGGCGGCGGCACCCTCAGCATCGCCGGTATCCACCTGACCGACATCCCCGCGCTGGACTACCAGCGGCACCTCTTCCGCGAGCGGACCCTCCGCAGCGTCACCGCCAACACCCGCGAGGACGGGCGCGCGCTGTTCGCCGTCGCGTCGGAGCAGCGCCTGCGGGTCACGGTCACGGGTTACGGCTTCGACGAGGCGGACCGTGCGCTCGACGACCTGTCGGCGGGCCGCGTCAACGGGGTCGCGGTGCTCCGCGTACGACCGTGACCCCGTTGACGCGTTCACCGGCCTGGCGGCGAGGAGAGCGAGGATCCGGCCTGCCGGGTCGCGGGACGGGCGCCGTGGTGTCACAGAATCCGCTGCTCTCCGGTCTAGCTGACAACCAGCAGTGAACCAGGACGCTGGGGGAGGGAGGATGGCGTATGGAGCACGGTGACGCGGTGCCGATCGCCGAGCTGCTGGACGAGCGCCGGTGGCTGCTGGAAGTCGCCGGCCGCATGCTGGACCGCCCCGGCGAGGCGGAGAGCGTCGTGGAGGAGACCTATCGCCGGTGGTACGGGCTGTCGGAGGCCGCCCGTCGGCGGATCACCGCCCCCCGGTCCTGGCTCGCGAACACCGCGGGCGGAATCTGTCTGGGCCGGCACCCCCCGCCCGACCGGGCGGCCTGCGTCCTCGACGACGTCGTCGGGACGGTCCCCGACACGGTCGCCGGCATCGTGGGAGGCGCACCGCCGGAGCGTGCCGGACCCGCCGAACGCGCCCGCCGCCGGCTCCCGCCGCGGCACTCGGGTCCCGCGACCCCGGAAGAGCACGATGCCCTCGCCCGCTCCGTCCGCCAGGCCTGTGAGAGCGACGACGCGGGACTGCTCGTGTCGCTTCTCCGTCCGGACGCCACGGCGTTCTTCGACGGCGGCGGCAAGGTCCGGGCACTGATCAGACCGGTCCACGGCAGCCGGCACGTCGCCCACAGCCTGCTGACACTTCTGGGGCACCGTCCGCACACCACCCTGACCCCCCACCCCGTCAACGGCCGCACCGGCCTCGTGGCCCGCTACCACCACCAGGTGGCCGCCGTCGTCAGCCTCGGCATCACCGACCACCACATCGCACTGGTCTTCGTCGTCCTCAACCCCGACAAACTGCGCTCCTGGAATCGGCCCTCACCCCTGGCCGGCCCGCCGTCCACGCCACGGTGACGGCCCGGTGGTCCTGTTCCCGACAGGGCTGCGCAAGGGCCGGGAGACCGCGCCGGCGTACGGCCCTCAGCCGTCCGACGACGTCGCGTACGAAGCGAGTTTGGCCGGGTTGAGCACCCACAGCAGGCGTTCGATGCCCTGTGCCGACACCTCGATGGACAGCAGAGCCACCGCGGTGCCACGTTCCGAGACCAGGGCGGCCGGCCTGCCGTTGGCCTCGACCCAGCGAACGTCCCGCTCGGGCCAGAAACGCGGGGCGAAGGCGGCGACGTACTTGGAGACGTGCGGACGCCCGACGACCGGGATCCTGCTCGCCCCGCGCATCCCCCCGCCGTCGGCGTAACTCACCACGTCCTCCGTGAGCACACCCTCCAGCGCCGACAGATCGCCGGTCTGCGCGGCGGCGACGAACGCCTCCAGCAGGCGCCGGTGAGCGGCGGAGCTGACCGGTTCCCTGCGCTGCGACGACAGATGCTTCCGGGCGCGGCTCACCAGCTGGCGCGTATTGGCCTCGCTCGTCTCCAGGATCTCCGCGACCAGCTTGTACGGGTAGTCGAACGCCTCCCTGAGCACGTAGGCGGCGCGCTCCACGGGGTTCAGCCTCTCCAGGAGGAAGAGCACCGCCAGGTCGAGCGCCTCCGCGCGTTCCGCGCCGAGGTGCGGATCCCCGCTGGTGTCGACCGGCTCCGGAAGCCACGGCCCGATGTACGACTCGCGCCGCACCCTGGCGGACTGGGCGTGGTTGAGCGCGAGACGGGCGGTGACCGTCGTCAGGAACGCCGTCGGCTCGTGGATGTCGGCGCGGTCGGTGTTCTGCCAGCGCAGCCACGCCTCCTGCACGATGTCCTCGGCCTCCGTCGCGCTGCCGAGAATGCGATAGGCGATGCCGAACAGTTGGGGACGCGCCGCGATGAAATCCCGCGTGGCCCGGTCCAGGGACTCTGCCTCATCACCGGCGTACATAGACGTCCTCCAACTCCGGATCACCATGCTACAAGCCGCCTCAGGCGGTCGCGCGCGGGTGTCCCGCCTGTGGCGGCGGTGCCGTGAAGACACCTCTGTCACACATTGCGGGACCATCCGGTCAATTGGCTGGAAAGCGAAGTTCGCGGTCCGCACCTCGGTGCACCTGCCTGATGCCGCTCCGCCACCACCTACCCGAGGGCAGTTCGATGATCAGCACTGACGATGTCACGCTCAGCAATCACGGCGACACGCGTGAGCCGGCCGGGTCGGCGATCGCGATGTTCGACGAGCGGGGGACGGTGGTCGCCTGGACGCGGGCCGCCGAGCAACTCGTCGGGTACACCGCCGGGGACGTGGTGGGCCGGTCCGCCGCGCTCATCCTGCCGTCCCCGGAGGGGGCGCCGGCGATCTCGGCGTTCGTCGAGGAGTGCCGTGCCCGGCACGGCTGGTGGGGCACCACGGCGGTGCGCCACCGGGACGGCCGGACACTCGACCTCAGCCTGCGCATCTCGATGCTGTGGGGGCAGGACGGATCGGTGCGCTGGCTGGCGTCCGTGACCGACGTCGGCTCGCTGTCCGGGGAGGCGATGAACGGATCGGTGCGCGAGTCGCTGCTCACCCGCGCGCCCATCGGCATCGTCGTGCGCGACCGGGGGCTGCGCTGCACCTGGGTCAACGACACGACGGAGAGCCACGACGGCATTCGCCGTGAGCGGCGGCTCGGGCGCCGACTCACCGAAGTCTGGCCCGGTGCCAAGGCCGAAGCGCTCGAGGCCGTCATGGAGCAGGTGCTGCGGAGCGGGACCACCACGGTCCACGAGTTCCGCCGGTGGCTGCCGACGGGCCCGCGCCGGGAGCACACGTTCGCGGGTTCGTTCTTCTGCCTCCAAGGAGCCGACGGGCAGACGCTGGGGGTGTGCACCATCAGCGTCGACGTCACCGAGACCCGGCGTGCCCGCGAGCGCCTGGCCATCCTCAGCCAGGCCGGCGCACGCCTGGGCAGCAGCCTGGAAGCGATGCGGACCAGCCAGGAACTGGCCGATCTGGCCGTGCCCCTGCTCGCCGACTACGCCGCCGTCAACCTCGAACCGTCGATCCCGTTCGGGGAAGGGCCCCCGGCCCACTTCGGCCCGACGGGCGGGCGCCCGACCGCGTTCCGGCGGGCCGGTCTGGCCTCGATCCACCAAGGGATCCCGGAATCCCCGTGGGCACGCGGTGAGCCGGTGCCCGTGCCGCCCGCCTCACCCTTCACCGACGTCCTGCGCACCGGCAGTTCCCACCTCCAGCCGGTCCTGGACACCGCTGCGGGGACCTGGACCGACGAGGATCCGGCACTGGCGCGGACGATCCATGAGAACGGCATCCATTCCCTGATGGTCGTCCCCATCCGCGCGCAGCGGACCCTGCTGGGCATGGCGGTGTTCATCCGCACCGAGGACCCGGTGCCGTTCCAGGAGTTCGACCTGCTGCTCGCCGAAGAGCTCGTCAGCCGGGCCGCGCTGGCGCTGGACAACGCGCGCCAGTACGCGCGTGAGCAGACCGCGGCCCTCGCGCTCCAGCGCAACCTGCTCCCGCACCGTCTGAGGGGCGGCGCTGCCGTCGAGGCCGCCTCGCGTTACCTGCCCGCCGACGTCCACAGCGGCGTCGGGGGCGACTGGTTCGATGTGATCCCGCTGTCCGGTGCCCGGGTGGCCCTCGTCGTCGGCGATGTCGTCGGACACGGCATCAACGCCGCCGCGACGATGGGCAGGCTGCGTACGGCCGTGCACACGCTCGCCCATATGGAGCTGCCCCCCGACGAGTTGCTGGCCCATCTCGACGACACGGTCCAGCGCCTGGCCGAGGAGGACGCCGACGCCTCGGACCAGCCCAACGCCGTCGTGGGAGCCACCTGTCTGTACGCCGTCTACGACCCGGTCACCCGCCGGTGCACGATGGCGGGTGCCGGGCACCCCCCGCCAGCGATCATCGATCCGCGGGGCCACGTCACCTTCCCCGACCTGCCCACCGGAAGCCCGCTCGGGATCGGGCTGGGCGTGCCGTTCGAGGCCGTGGAACTGGAACTGCCCGAGGGCAGCCTCCTCGCGCTGTACACCGACGGGCTGGTCGAGTCCCGCGACCACGACATCGACGTGGGGATGCGCCGCCTGGCCGCCGCCCTGGCACAGCCGGACCGCCCGCTGGAAGAACTCTGCGCCCGCGCGACGGAGAACCGCCCGGGTCAGGCGCCGTCCGACGACGTCACCCTGCTCCTGGTGCGGACCCGCTCACTGCGGTCCACGCAGGTCGCCTCCTGGACGCTGCCCGACGACCAGAGGGCCGTCCGCACCGCCCGGCACAGGGCAGCCGACCAGCTGGCCGCATGGGGTCTGGAAGGACTCGTCGACTCCACCCAGCTGATCGTCAGTGAACTGGTCACCAACGCCGTGCGCCACAGCACCGGTCCGATCGTGCTCCGTCTGATCCGGCATCAGGTACTGACCTGCGAAGTGTTCGACGCCGACGTCGGCTCCCCACGGGTGCGTCGCGCCCGTGCCGTCGACGAGAACGGCCGCGGCCTCTTCCTGGTCGCCCAGCTGTCCCGCCGATGGGGCGCCCGCTGGGTGTCGGGCGGCAAGGTCGTCTGGGCCGAGGAGGACCCGACCGGCACACCGTCGCACGCGAGCACACCGTCGCACGCCGGCACACCGTCACGCCCGGGCGCGGCGTGCGCCGTGCACTGAGCCGTCGCAGTCTGGACCCATGACCGCATGACGAGTGGTCCGCGATGGGAGGCTCCCGTATGAAGTTCGCAGTGATCGGCGGTACCGGATTGATCGGGTCGCAGGTCGTGAAGAAGCTGAACGCGGCAGGACACGAGGCCGTACCGCACTCCATGTCCACCGGCGTCGACGTGATCACCGGCCAGGGCTTGGAGGAGGCGGTGGCCGGAGCCGACGTCGTCGTCAACCTGACGAACTCGCCGACCTTCGACGACGCCTCACCCGCCTTCTTCCGGACCTCCATGGACAACCTCCTGGCGGCCTGCCGGAAGAGCGGGACGCGTCACGTCGTCGTCCTCTCGATCGTCGGCACCGACCAGGTGCCCGGCCTCGTCTACTACCAGGCCAAGGCCCTCCAGGAGGACATCCTCAAGGCCGGGCGGATCCCGTACTCCATCGTCCGCGCCACCCAGTTCATGGAGTTCATGGACGCGGTCCTGTCCTGGACCACCGACGGCGACATCGTCCGTCTGCCCGCCACGCCGATCCAGCCGATCGCCGCCCAGGACGTCTCCGACACCGTCACCGACGTCGCACTCGGCGCCCCGCTGAACGGCACCCTCGAGGTCGCCGGGCCCGACGTCTTCACCCTCGACGAACTCGGCCGGATCACCCTCGAGGCCCACCCGGACGGCCGCACGGTCGTCACCGACGGTACCGCCGGCATGTTCGCCGCCGTTCCCGGCGACGTCCTCACCCCCAAAGGCGACGCCCGCATCGCCCCCACCCACTACGCCGACTGGCTGGATCGGCGAGACACCCCCTAAGTCATCGGGCCCACTCACGGAGGCATCATCATGGCGAACAAGGAACCGGCGGCAGGCGGCGCGGACGGCGTGGAGAGCACGGGCGGCGCGGGCGGCACTGAGAACCGGCCGCGTTCGGACGCGTGGAAGACGGCTCTCACCACGTTGCAGTCGGTGAAGCCGCCGTTCGTTCCGGAGGGGGCCGAGGCGATGACCGTCCTCGTCCAGTTCCCTCCCGGCGACCCCGGCACCCCGCCGCACCGGCACTCAGGGCCCGCCTTCGGCTACATGCTGGAGGGGGAGATGCTCTTCGAGCTGGAGGGCGAGCCCGAGCGGGTGATCAAGGCGGGGGAGACCTTCTGGGAGCCGGGCGGCGACGTCATCCACTACCAGGACGGGAACAACCGGACGGACTCCTGGAGCCGCTTCCTCGTCACCATGATGTGCGCGCCGGGCCAGCCCATGCTCACCCTCGTCGACGACGAGGAACTCGCCCGGCGCCAACACCTGCGAGCTCCCCGTCCCGGCGCCTGACCCGCCACCGCGGGTCCCCGCCGACCGAGGGGTTGATACCCTGCCGGGGTATGGCCGGTCGGCGGGGGCCGAACGGGACGGGACAAGGAGCAGAGCCGTGCACAGCGTGCGGGGACGAGCAGCCGGGCGGGGCTTCGCGCGGCTGCTCGCGGTCTGCGCGGTGCTGTTCGGCCTGTTCCTCATGCACGGCGCCCCGACCACCGCCGCCGTGGGCTGTCACGGCGGCGCCATGGCCGGCGACTCCGCCTCTTTCATGGCGAGCGGCCAGGAAGCCGCCCCCATGCCCACGGCCCAGGCGCCGGGCACGCACGGCCCGGGTGCCGCCGTACGCGTCGCCGGCACATCCGGGACGCCCGGAGTTCTGTGTGTCTCGACCCCGGCCCAGGAGCGGGTGCCCTTGCCCGCGCCCGGCCTGCTCGCCGTGGCGGGTGCCGGGGCGCTCGCCCTGTGGACGGCGGCGGGACTGCGGGCGGCCGTCGGCGGGACGGGCCGGCGCGGGCCGCCGGCCGGCGGACGAGATCTCCTGCTCCAGGTGTGCGTCGCGCGGACGTGACAGGTGCGCGCCGGAACCGGCCCAGGGCCGGAACCGGCACCGTGTCCTGCTCGTTTCCGCGCGCCACCGGTGTGGTGCGCCCACCCGGAAAGACCCACGTCGATGTCCCGTTCCTTGTTCCGTTCACCGTCGTTCCGTTCGTCCCGTTCTTCGTCCCACTCGTCGCGTTCCGCCACGCGGCGTGGCTTCGCCGCGGCCGGTGCCGCGACCGCCCTGGCGCTGGCACTGGCCGCCTGCGGCTCCTCGGGCGGCTCCTCCGGGGACTCCTCGTCCATGCCCGGCACGGACCACGGAGCGCAGCCGTCCGCGTCCGCCTCGCCGAGCGCATCGCAGGCCATGGGTGACATGCCCGGCATGGATCACACGTCCACCGGCAGCGGACTGTCCGACACCCAGGACGGCTACCGCCTCTCCGCCAAGGACACGACCCTGCCCTCGGGCCGGCGGACCGCCTACGGGTTCACGGTCACCGGTCCGGACGGCAGGCCGGTCACCGACTTCGCCGTCGACCAGACCAAGCGGATGCACTTCTACGCCATCCGCTCCGACCTGACCGGCTTCCAGCACATCCACCCCACCATGGCCGCAGACGGCACCTGGAGCGCCGGCCTGGCCTCCCTCGCGCCCGGCTCATGGCGGATGTTCGCCTCCTTCACCCCGGCCGCCGGCCCCGGCAAGGGCGAGGACTTCGTGCTCTCGCGCACCCTCACCGTGCCCGGCGGTGCCACGCGGACACCACTGCCCGCCCCCGCCGGGAGCACGCGGGTCGACGGCTACACCGTCACCGTCAAGGGCGAGCCCATGGCGGGGATGGCACACCCGCTGACCGTCTCCGTCGCCAAGGACGGCAAGCCGGTCACCGACCTTCAGCCCTACCTGGGCACCTACGCCCACCTGACCGGCTTCCACGAAGGCGACGCCGCGTTCGCCCACCTCCACCCGACCACCGAGGTGACCGGCGACCACGGCGGTCCGGACCTGAACTTCCACGCCGAACTGCCCGCCTCCGGCAACTGGCGGCTGTTCCTGCAGTTCCGGACCGGCGGCACGCTCCACACCGCCGCCCTGACCCTGCACGTGGGCTGACCTGCGGCGGGGGGGGGCGCCGCCGCCGCCGCGGGGGCGGCGCGCCCCCCCCCCCCCACCCGGCCGTGACGCGACACAGTCCTCCGCAAAATAAAAAAAGATA
>NZ_JBEXZD010000142.1:0-18773 GCF_040628575.1 Streptomyces sp. NPDC006393 | reverse complement strand
CGGGGACACCGGGCGCCGCCCGGTGGATCAGCGCACCGGTCTGCTGGAGGTCCGCGCGGATCCGCTCCGGCGTCCAGGCGGACATGTCGTCGTGGGACTCCAAGAAGGAAAAAGTAATGGACTTTCAGGTGCTATCAGTGGCGGCGCAGAACAGTTATTTGGTAAACAAAAACAAAAACAACGTGGCGTCGATTTATTCTTGCATAGATTAACAATAATTTTATCTGTAATATTCTTTTTACTTATGATTGGCATAAGTTATCTTGGTTTATAAGGTCCGACGATGTTCATGTCGGGCTTTTTTATTTATAATAAAGAGAAAATGAATGGTAGAGATATTGACTAATAAAGGGAAGTCGTTTGATATAAAAATGGTTTATGAATACTTTTGGAAGAGGGATGAACATCATGCAAATTAAACTACCTAAGCCTTTCTTTTTCGAAGAGGGCAAGCGTGCAGTATTGTTATTACATGGATTTACAGGTAATTCTTCAGATGTAAGACAATTAGGCCGTTTCTTACAGAAAAAGGGCTATACATCTTATGCGCCACAATATGAGGGACATGCTGCACCACCTGAAGAGATATTAAAATCAAGTCCATACGTATGGTTTAAAGATGTCTTAGATGGCTATCAATATTTAGTTGATCAAGGATATGATGAAATCGCAGTTGCGGGATTATCATTAGGTGGCGTTTTTGCTCTAAAATTAAGCTTAAACAGAGATGTTAAGGGTATTATAACTATGTGCGCTCCTATGGATGATAAGTCATCGAGCACAATTTACGACGGGTTTTTAGAATATGCTAGAAATTTCAAGAAATATGAGGGTAAAGATCAAGCGACCATTGATCAAGAAATGGAACATTTCCATCCAACTGAAACACTTGAAGAATTAAGTGCTACAATGAAAGGCGTTAAAGATCAAGTGGATGAAGTGATGGACCCAATATTAGTTGTTCAAGCAGAACAAGATAAAATGATTGATCCTCAATCAGCAAATTATATATATGAAACTGTAGAATCTGATGATAAAGATATTAAATGGTATGCGAACTCAGGACATGGTACGGGTAGACCGAGACGACAGGGCCGAAGGTCTCGTGGGTGAAGAGCGTCATGTCAGGGGTGACATCGGCGAGGATCGTCGGTTCGTAGAACAGTGGCCCCAGGTCCGGCCGTGCCCTTGCGCCGGCGAGGACGGTGGCGCCCTTGGCGACGGCGTCGTCCACGTGCTCGGTGACGGTCTGAAGCTGGGAGGTGGTGGTGAGACTGCCGACATCGATGCTGTAGTCGTACGCGGCGCCGATCCTGAGCTGCTTGGTGTGCGCGACGAAGGCGGCGACGAACCGGTCGTGGATCGCCTCGGCCACGTACAGGCGCTCGATGGAGACGCAGAGCTGGCCGGCCGAGGGGAAACACGCCGCGACGGCGCCGTCCGCGGCCTTCTCGAGGTCCGCGTCGTCCAGGACGATCATGGCGTTCTTGCCGCCGAGTTCGAGGGAAGCCCCGATGAGACGCTCTCCGGCGTCGCGCGCGATCTTGCGTCCGGTAGCGGTGGAGCCGGTGAACATCATGTAGTCGGCGTTGTCCATGAGGGCGCCGCCGATGGAGCTGCCCCGCCCGACGACCATCTGCCACACCCCGGCCGGCAGGCCGGCCTCGTGCATCAGCTCCAATGACCACAGCGCGGTGAGCGCGGTCTGGGTGTCGGGCTTCTGGACGACGGCGTTGCCGGCCATGAGGGCGGCGATGGCGTCGCCGGCGGCCATGCTCAGGGGGTAGTTCCATGGGGAGACGACCGCGACGACGCCCTTGGGGTGGCGCAGTTCGGTGGTGTGCGTCAGCAGCGGGATCGCGCCACGGCGGCGCTTGGGCTCGAGGTACCTGGCGGCGTTGCGCGCGTAGTACCGGGAGGTGATCGCGATGTCGACCACCTCGAGGAGCGCGTCGCGGCGGGTCTTGCCGTTCTCGGTCTGCATCAGATCCAGCGCCTCGTCCCGGCGGGCCAGAACCAGGTCGTGGAAGCGCAGGAGGATCTTCTTGCGTTGGCTCACTGAGGTGGCGGCCCAGGCCTTCTGCGCGATACGGGCGCGCGCGAACGCGTTCTCGACGTCCGCCGGGGTGGCGACCGGCAGGTCGGCCAGGGGGGCTCCGGTGTAAGGGGCCTTGGTCGTGACCCGTACGGCGTCGGTTGCCGCTGCGGCCCGCGTGGCCAGCCGTTCGATCCGGGCCGGGGTCAAGGACGCGGGCAGGCCGGTACCGCGAACAGCGGTGGGCCGGGCGGTGGCGGGAGGGGTGGTGGCGTGGTCGGTGGCCATGGCAGGACTCCTCACCACCGGTTCCGGACGGAGGTCGGGACCGGCATGTGCAGCGCGAGCTGGCCCTCGGTCACGACGTCGAACTGAACAGGCCGGATCGGCTTGAGTGATCGCAGGTCGTCGGCCATGCGGCCCTCCCCGACCCGGAGCGCGACATCGCGCGGGAGGAGCGTGGTGCCGGCCGACAGGACGTTGGTCTGGCTCAGGGTCGAGTGCCACGCGCCGTCGATCGCTGTGTACGAGGTCAGGGACGAGACACGCTCACCGCTGCGGTGAGCGGTCTGAGCCGGCGTGGCCGCCGAGAGTGCCAGGTCGACGCCGCCGGAGTCGTTGGCCACACGCGCCGTCGTCCGGGTGGTGTCGATGTCGACGTCCAGCTCGGTGACCCACTTGGGGAAGCCGTATCCGTCGTGGCCGCGCACCTGGGCGATCTCGGTGCTCACCGGCAGGGAGAGCACGTACGAGTCGAGATGCTCGTTCTTGAGACCGGCGACGAGGTCGAAGAAGCCGAGCTTGCCGTGGCGCGCGGGCTTCACGGCGATCCCGACGGCGGCTTCGGTGTAGAAGTCGATGTCGCACACGTCGTACCGGAAGAACATGACCGAGATCAGGCCGAGTCCCGGTGCGACCTGCAGGGGCGCCAGCTCCCTGGGCAGGCGCGTACGGATCGCGCGGGAGGGGGCCAGCATCGTGAGCCGGGCGGTGGCGATGCGGTAGTAGAAGTTCGGGGTGAGCGTGGGCCCGATCGGGGAGTCGACCCTGGTCTTGGGCAGCCGCCGGAAGAAGTCCACGCCGCTGACGCGGGGATCGCGGGCGACCTCGTCGAGGTCGGTGTCCATCCGGTACCGGTCGTACAGCCCGTCCCTCGGGACCGTGACCGTACGGCCACCCAGGTCGACCTTCACTGATTCCTGCTGGAGTGATGACACCGGCGCAGCTCCCTCGCTCGAATGTTAGCGGTGATTACATGAGCGTAGCCGCAGATGTAAGCACCGTCAACAATGCAGGGGGCGTCACGCGCGGCTGCCTCAACCGCCGTTCAGCGCCGTCCTCAGGAAGTCGACGGCGATCTTGCGGGCGATGTTGGCGGCGCGGGTGTCACGCAGGCTGTCCAGAAGGAGGAAGTCGTGGACCATGCCGGCCACCCGTACCGCGGTGACGTCGACACCGGCCTCGCGCAGCTTGTTGGCGTACTGTTCGCCCTCGTCCCGCAGCACGTCGGCCTCGTCGGTGATGACCAGGGTGAGCGGCAGGCCCCGGAGCTCGTCGAGGGATGCCTGGAGCGGGGAGGCGTGCACCTCCGCGCGCTGGGCCGGGTCGGTGGTGTAGGCGTCCCAGAACCACTTCATGGCGTCGCGGGTGAGGTAGTAGCCCTCGGCGAACTGCACGTAGGAGGGGGTGTCGAAGTCCGCGTTGGTCACGGGGTAGAGCAGGCACTGGGCCTTGAGGTCGATGCCCCCGCGCTCCTTGTTCATCAGCGCGAAGACGGCCGACATGCAGCCGCCGACCGACTCGCCGGTGACGGCGACGCGTGAGGTGTCCAGGCCGTGCTCCGCGCCGTGTTCCATCACCCACTGGCCCACCGCGTAGTTCTGCTCCACCTGGGTCGGGTACTTCGCCTCCGGCGCCCGGTCGTAGACGGGGAAGACGCCCGCGGCGTTCGCACCGACGGTGAGTTCGCGGAAGAGTCGGTCGTGGGTCTTGTCGTCCCCGAAGACCCAGCCGGCGCCGTGGATGTAGAACAGCACCGGCAGCGGCCTGCTCGCGCCCTTGGGCCGGATGATCCGGGTGCGGACCGTGCCCCAGTCACCGGTGTCCACATCGACCCATTCCTCGTCGACGTCCGGGCGGGGCACGCTGGGGTCGCTCTGCAGGCCGAGCAGGATGTCACGGCCCTTCTCCGGAGGGACCTCGTAGATCCGGGGGTGCGGGTCGGTGGCCTCGGCCAGCTCCTTCGCGGCGGGTTCGAGGTACGGGGGGATCGGCGGGGGAAGCTGGGCCATGTCCACTCCATGTCACGAGCACGTGCGTGCCCTGTTCGTGCGGCCCGCGGCCCGACCCGGTCGTCGCGGGGACGTACGGTCCTCGACGGCATCGACCTCTCCAGCCGCGACGGGTCGGTCCCCCCTGATGCCCCCCTTCCATCGTCATGGCCCGACCGTGAAGCGCAACCAGAGCGCTCCCTCCGACAGATCGCTCCCTCCGACGGTCGAGCGGGCGGGCCCCTCTCGAGGCGAGGATGATCCGACGAGCGGATCCGGTCGGCGGCGAGCCGCCTCGTGTCACCACCCGAGATCGCTCCGCACAGTGCGGGAGCGGCGGTGGATGCGACACTCGCGGACGCGGCCGGCCGTGAGCCGCCCCAGCGGATGCACGCTAGGGTGCGCAGATGACGTGGACCGAGCGTGTGGTCGAGCGGGAAGGCGTGCGGCTTGTCTGCCGGGACTGGGGCGGAGACGGGCCGGCGTTGGTGCTGCTGCACGGACTGGCCGGTCATGCGGGTGAGTGGGACGCCCTCGCGAGGTCCCTGAGCTCGGAACACCGGGTGGTCGCGGTCGACCAGCGTGGTCAAGGCGCCAGCGACCGTTTCCCTTCGGACGTCTCCAGGGACGCCTTCGTCGAGGACGTCGTCGCCGTGGCAGATCAGTTGGGCCTGGAGCGCGTTGTTCTTGTCGGACAGTCGCTGGGCGGACACACGGCCATCCTGGCCGCCGCGAGGCATCCTGAGCTGGTCCGTGCGCTGGTGGCCGTCGAAGCCGACGTGAGCGGTCCCGACCCCGAGTGGCCGGCTCATATCCGCCGGTGGTTCGACTCGTGGCCGGCCTCCTTTCCGTCGCGCGACGCCGCGGTCCAGTTCTTCGGCGGCGGACCGGTCGGCATGGGCTGGGCGGATGGCCTGGAGGAGCGCGGGGGCCAGTGGTGGCCCCGCTTCGACCGGGAGGTGATGGTCCGGTCCGTGGCGGATGCAGCCCAGCGGTCCCTTGCCCACGAGTGGGGGCGCATCACGTGTCCCACTCTGCTCATCCTCGCCCAGTCGAGCTTCATCTCGCCTGCGCGGGTCGATGACCTGATGCGCCGACGCGTCCCGACCGTGTCCGTCAGCATTCCCGGAACCCGCCATGATCTGCACCTGGAGCAACCCGACATCGTGCATGGGCTGATCTCCCCGTTCCTCGCCGGCCTTTCCGCGTAGGGCCGTATGAGCTGCGCCGACCCCGACGGAGACGACGACCGCCGGTGACCGCGCGAGCAGGGCCGGCCAGAGGGGCGGCGACACCCGGCTCTGACACAGCGGCACGGGTTTACGGCTCGTGCCACGCGTGACGGTGAGCCGGGCAACGACGGTTGCCGCGGCGGCAACAACGGTTGCCGCGCGGGGGGCCGCTACGGGCCAGCAGCGTGTAACACGCCCTCCTATTCCTCTGTGGATCCGCCGGGGGCTCTCGCCCGGCGGTGGAAGGCACCCACCCCTTGCCGGGTGGCCGAACACGAGGAATCCCAGTCATGCAATCGCGCACATTCGGCTCCGCTCCCGCGAAGAAGCCGCTGCCGCCGCGGCCGTCCTTCGCCCGGGGCATGAATCCCCTGACACGCAAGCCGCGTACCGGCGTCGTCGCCCTCGCAGTCGTCGGTTCCCTCGGACTGCTGTCCGCGTGCGGCGGTGGTTCGGGCGGGAACAAGGCGGACGCCGGGCTGAAGGGGTCGGCGGCCAGCAGCCTGCCGGGTATGCCGGGCGCTTCCGGTGCCGCGTCCTCGATGCCCGGTATGGACATGCCGTCGACGTCCGGCGCAGGCAGCGCGAGCGCGGCGGCATCGGCACCCGCACCGGCCTCCGGAACCGCGGTGGCGATCAAGAACTTCGCGTTCTCGCCGGCGGTACTGACCGTGACGGCCGGGACCAAGGTGACCTGGACGAACCAGGACGCCGACGCGCACACGGTCACCAGTGACGGATCCGGTGGTCCGTTGAACTCGAAGGCCATGAACACCGGTGACACGTTCAGTTACACCTTTGCCAAGCCTGGCACGTACAAGTATCTGTGCACGATCCATCCGTTCATGACGGCGACTGTGACGGTGACGAAGTGAACGGGCACGGTGGACACAGCGGGCACGGCGGGCAGGTCCAGGAGCAGGGCGTCGGCGAACACGGCATGACGCGACGGCAGTTGATGCGCCATGCCGGGTGGTTCGGCGGCGCGGTGGTACTCAGTGTCGTCGGCGGAGAGGTGATCAGTCAGGTCGCCCACGGCCACGACAGCCCCGCCGCCGCGACCGCCGACGACCCGCACACACTGCGATTCGTGCAGGTCTCCGACAGCCATATCGGGTTCCAGGGCCCGGCCAACACCGACGTCGTGGGCTCCTTCGAGCACGCCCTGGGCACGATCAACTCCCTGGGAAACCGGCCGGATTTCGTCATGCACACCGGGGACCTGACGCACCTGTCGACCCCCGCGCAGTTCGACCAGGTCAAGCAGATGCTGTCCACGGCGCGGACCGACCGCGTGTTCGTGGTGCCGGGCGAGCACGACTCGGTGGGCGACGGCGGCAAGGCGTACCGGCAGACCTTCGGCGCGAACACCTCCGGCGACGGCTGGTACAGCTTCGACACCCACGGGGTGCACTTCCTGGCCCTGGTCAACACCCTCAGCCTGGAAAAGCTCGGCCACCTGGGCACCGAGCAGATCGACTTCGTGCGCAAGGACCTGGCCGCAGTGAAGTCCGACACCCCGGTCGTGGTGTTCAGCCACATCCCCCTGTTCGCCATGTACCCGAAGTGGGGCTGGAGCACCGACGACGCACTCCAGGTGATCAACATGCTGCGCCGCTTCTCGTCGGTGACGTGCCTGAACGGGCACGTGCACCAGCTGTTCACCAAGACCGAGGGCAACATCACCTTCCACTCGGCCACCACGACGGCCTACCCGCTGCCCAGGCCCGGCACGGCCCCGGCCCCCACGCCGCAGGTCCTGCCCGCCGGGCGGCTCAAGGACGCCCTGGGCATCCGCAGCGTCACCTACCACGAAGGCGACCACGCCCTGGCCGTCAAGGAGGAACGACTCGCATGAGCACTCCCGCCCTCCGAATGCCCCTCCGCATGCGCCCGGTCCGGCTCGTTCCGCTGCTGATCCGGCTCGCCGTCGTCGCCACCGTCACCGAGAGCGGCTACCTGCACGCCAAGCTCTACGTCAACGGCTACCGCTTCGTCCCGCACATCGGAGTGATGTTTCTCCTCCAGGGCGCGGTCTCGTTCGCGGTGGCCGCGCTGCTGCTCTTCGGGGACCCCCTGATCCTGCGACTGGCCGCCGCGGGCACCGCGCTCGGCGCGCTGGGCGGCTTCGCGCTGTCCCGGACCACGGGCCTGTGGGGTTTCACCGAACGCGGCTTCCAGCCGCATCCCGACGCGTTCCTCAGCGTGCTCTCCGAGACCGCGACCCTGCTCCTGCTCGGGTGCCTGTGGACGTACACGCTGCTGCGGCGCCGGGCGGCCGGCGCACGTGCGGACACCACGGACTCCACGTCACCTGCCGTCGGCACCGCGACGACCTGACCACCGCCGGGCCACACAGGGCCGGAGCGGAGTCGTGCACCGGGTGACAACGTCCCCGAGATCCCCGTGCGGCAGGGTCCCCGCTGAGCGGTGTGTAACCCGGCCGCGTATTGGAAGGTGACCGGCTCGCGGCGTGACCGCGGGGGTCGGGGGTTTGGGTGGTCACCGCGGCTCGTGTTCCGCTCCTTGTCGGGGGAGAGGAGCGGAACACGAACCGTCCCGCAATGACGCACGAGAACACGCGAGGCGGTCTCCGGATGCGACGGCTGTGGCAGAGAGCAGGCTCGGGCGCACAGGCTCCAGGCGAGCCTGTGGGGCAGGCGCCGCCGGACGAAGAGGACCGGGCGGAACGGCGTAGCTCCGAGGAGCGCGCCGCCCCCGCCCGGCCCCGGCAGTTGCCGACCGCCGTCTATCCCGGCTGGGAGGCGATCTACGAGGACAACGTCGGCTGGATCCACCGGCTGATGTACAACAAGGTCGGCAACCGCCCCGACGCCGAGGACCTCACCTCGCAGGTCTTCCTGACCGCCCTGAAGCCACTGCGGACCACCGCGACCGTCGGCGAGGTTCGCGCCTACCTGCTGGCCACCGCCCGCACCGTGCTCGCCGCGCACTGGCAGCGGACCCTGGGCCGCCAGATCACCGTCATCGACATCGACGTCACCGACCTGGAGGACTACGCCGAGCCGGTCGGGCACCATGTGTCCAGCCGTGCCGAGGAACACGCCGGGCGCATCCTGGCGGCCCTGCCCGAGCGCCACCGCCGCATCCTCAGCCTGCGGTTCCTGCTCGGATACTCTGTGAAGGAGGCCGCAGCCGACATGGGCATCACCGTCGCCAACGCCAAGGTGCTCCAGTACCGGGCACTGCGCAAGGCCGCCGGCCTGGAACCGTACGAGGCCGCCCGGCCCGGCGAAAGCACGACAGTCCCGGATGACCGGCGCGCGGGGGATGGGGGGCCGCGGTGAGAGGCACAGCCGACCACTACATCAACCGACTGCTCGCCGGGCGACGACCCAAGGCGTTCACACCCACCGACGACGACGCGGCCCGGATCCGCGCCGCCGTCGAACTGGCGGGCTCCAGCACCGAACAGGCCCGGCCCACCGACGCCTTCGTCGACCGGCTGCGCGACAAGCTGGCCGCCGAACTGAAGGAGGAGCCCGACAGGCAGCCCAAGTGGCGCCTTCTGACGGCACTTCGGAGCGACCGCCGCCGCTTCCTGCGCGCCGGACTGATGTCCGCAGCCGCCTTCGCCATCGGACTCGTCACGAAACCGCTGCTCAGCGCGGACCCCGCAGCTCCGGCCGCCCAGAGCGACCTGACGCCCTCCCACGGCACCTGGCAGACGGTGGCCACCAGCGCCAAGCTGCCCGAAGGCGCCGTCCTCGACTTCGACCTCGGAGCCGTCACCGGCTTCGTGCACCGAACCTCCGGACACCTGCGAGCCGTGTCCGGGGTCTGCACCCACCAGGCCTGCCGCCTCACTCTCAACGACACCCGCGACACTCTGGCCTGCCCCTGCCACGGCGCCACGTTCGCACTCGACGGCGGCCCGCTCCACAACTTCCACTCCCACCGGCCCCTCCCCGCACTCCCACGCCTCGCCGTCCGCGAGTGCAACGGCCAGATCCAGGTCTACGGACCCCTGACGACCCCGCCACCGCCCGCCCGAACCTGACCCCCTGCCGGTCTCCGGCACCATCGCCGAAGGCCGAGGTCGTTCGTCGAGACGTCGGGCGAGTGCGAAGCACACGGCCAGTTGGCGGGTACAGGGTCGTGTGCGGCCGGCGCGGCCGGTGCGGCCGCAGACGGCGTGCAGCGCGGTGCGGATCAGGCGTCAGGCTGTCTCGGCCGTGACTCGTCAGGCGGGCTGCCACAGCTCGATCCGATTGCCTTCCGGATCGGTGACCCAGCCGAATCGGCCGACACCCTCCATGTCCTGCGTCTCTTCGACCACGTCCGCTCCCCTGGCGCGCAGTTGCGCGAGCATCGCATCCAGGTCGCGAACCCGGAAGTTGAGCATGCTCTGCTGGGCGCGGGACCCGAAGTAGTCGGTCCCGGCCTCGAACGTCGCGAACACCGTCGCCCGGCTCCCTGACGCCACAGGCCGTTCTCGTCGACGTCCATACCCAGACAATCGCGATACCAGGCGCTCAGGGCCTCCGGGTCGGCGGCACGCATGAAGTACCCACCGATTCCAAGCACTCGTTCCATGCCGACATCCTGCCAGGACGGCTCGAGGAGTCGCCTACGTTCATCCCGACGAAAATTCCAAGGCTCTTTCAAGCGTCCGGTGGGTTTTGCTGAGGTCGACGGGGCCACCAGGCCGTTCGGTGCGCCGCTCTTCGCCATGAGCCCATCCGTCTGCCGCCGGCGTGGCGGGATACTGCTCTGCGGCTCTGCGGCTCCGCGCTGCGAAGAGCCTCGTACGCGGCCACGGCCGGACCCAGGCCGGTCGCACCGTCCAAGCGGTCGACGCACAGGACGGGCCGACGCCGCCCGCTGGGCCGGCGCAATCTGCACGGCTGGCTGTTCTCCACCCCGTTCCTGGTGCTCTTCGGCCTCTTCATGCTCTTCCCGATCGTCGCCACGCTCGTGATGAGCTTCACCGACTTCGGGGCCCGCAACGTCACCCGCCCGCTGGAAGCGAAGTTCGTCGGCGTCGACAACTACGTGCGGCTCTTCAGCGACGACACGTTCCGCAAAGCACTGTTCAACACCGCCTGTTTCGTGGTCGCCGGCGTGCCGCTGACCATCGTGCTGGGACTGCTGGTGGCCATCCTGCTCAACAACGGCATCGACCGGGCCCGCACCTTCTTCCGGGTCGGCTTCTACGCCCCGGTGGTCACCGCCATCGTCGCCGTGGCCGTCGTCTGGCGGTTCGTCCTCGACCCCTCGGACGGCCTCGTCTCCGGTCTCGCCTCCGAGCTGGGCATGACCGCACCGGACTTCCTCGGCTCGGGAACCTGGGCCATGCCGTCGCTGATCGCGATGGCGGTATGGCGCAACCTCGGCACGGTGATGGTGCTGTTCATCGCGGGGTTGCAGGCCGTCCCGGCCGAGGTGCGGGAGGCCGCGCGGCTGGACGGCGCGGGCGCCTGGCAGGAGCTGCGCCGCATCACCGTGCCCCTGCTGCGGCCGACGATGCTCTACGCCACCGTCATCACCACCATCGGCTACCTCAACGTCTTCGAGGAGCCCTTCGTGATGACCCAGGGCGGCCCCTCCAACTCCACCCTGACCGTCTCCCTGGACATGTACCGGGAGGGCTTCAACTTCTTCCACATGGGCTACGCGAGCGCCATGGCGTACGTGCTGTTCGTGGTGATCATGGGGATCACGGTGCTCCAGCTCCGACTGCTGAAGGACAACACCCGATGAGCGCGCCGACAGCACCCGCCCCCGCCCACCGCCGCACGTCCCGCGCCCGCACACCCGTGCTCTACGCGGTCGCCTCACTGGGGCTGCTGGTCATGGCCGCACCGTTCCTGTGGATGGCGCTGTCGGCGTTCAAGACGAAGAAGGACCTCACGGCCAGCCCGCCGGTGTGGATCCCCGGCCAATGGACGCTGGGCAACTTCCGTGATCTGCTCGACCAGCTGGACATGCCGCGCTACTTCATGAACTCGCTGATCGTGGCGGTGCTGGTGACCGTCTGCAATCTGCTGTTCTGCTCCATGCTCGGCTACGCGCTGGCGAAGCTGGAGTTCACCGGCCGGTCCAAGGTGTTCGGTCTCGTGCTCGCCGCCCTGATGGTGCCGGGCAACCTGCTGATCCTGCCGCTGTACGTGCTGATGAACAAGCTGAACCTCATCGACACCTACGCCGGGCTCGTCCTGCCCTTCGCCGCCGGAGCCTTCGGGGTCTTCCTGATGCGGCAGTTCATGCAGTCGATCCCCGACGAGCTGCTCGAAGCGGCCCGCATCGACGGCGCCGGCGAGTGGTACATCTTCTGGCGCATCGTGCTGCCGCTCGTCAAACCCGCCCTGGCGACCCTGACGATCTTCACGTTCCTCGGTTCCTGGAACAACTTCGTCTGGCCGCTGATCGCCACGAACGATCCCGGCAAGTACAGACTGCCGGTGGCGTTGGCGACATTCGCCAACGACCCCAACCGCACGGTGGGCGGCGGCAACGGCATGCTCATGGCCGGTTCGCTGCTGATCGTGCTGCCGGTCCTGGTCGTCTTCGCCGTCCTGCAGCGCCACTTCACCCAGGGCATCGCGACCGCCGGGCTCAAGTAGCCCCAGCCCCTCTCCACACGCCACTCATCCCCATCTCACCGCGCCATCCCCGATTCACCGGCGCGCACCCGTGACACGTGCGCGAGCCTCCACGGCCGGGCCTGCACGCACCAGAGAACACGCACCAGAGAAACAGAACGGACGATGATGCAGACTTCCACGCCCTTCCCCGACGGCTTCCTGTGGGGCGCCTCCACCGCCGCCCACCAGATCGAGGGGAACAACGTCAACAGCGACTGGTGGCGCAAGGAACACGACCCGGCGGCGAGGATCGCGGAGCCGAGCCTGGACGCCTGCGACAGTTACCACCGCTGGGAACAGGACATGGACCTGCTCGCCGGCCTCGGCTTCACCGACTACCGCTTCAGCGTGGAATGGGCCCGCGTCGAACCGGTCCGCGGCGCCTTCTCGCGAGCGGAGATCGCGCACTACCGGCGCATGGCGGAGGGCGCCCTGGCCCGTGGCCTGCGTCCGATGGTCACCCTGCACCACTTCACCGTGCCGCAGTGGTTCGAGGACCTCGGCGGCTGGACCGCCGACGGGACCGCGGAGCTGTTCGCCCGGTACGTCGAAGCGTGCGCGCCGATCATCGCGGACGGCGTCCGTCACGTGTGCACCATCAACGAACCCAACATGATCGCCGTGATGGCGGGCGCCGCCAAGGCCGACGACCAGGGCTTCCCGCCCGCCGGGCTGCCGACCCCCGACGAGGAGACCACCCGCGCGGTCATCGCCGCGCACCATGCCGCCGTCAAGGCGGTACGCGCCATCGACCCCGGCATCCAGGTCGGCTGGACCATCGCCAACCAGGTCTACCAGGCCCTGCCCGGCGCAGAAGAGGTCACCGCCGCCTACCGCCGTCCCCGCGAGGACGTCTTCATCGAGGCCGCCCGCGGGGACGACTGGATCGGCGTCCAGTCCTACACCCGCACCAAGATCGGCCCCGAGGGTCCCATCCGCGCACCCGAGGACGCCGAGCGCACCCTGACACAGTGGGAGTACTACCCGGCGGCCGTCGGCCACGCCCTGCGCCACACCGCCGACGTCATCGGCCCGGACACGCCGCTGATCGTCACCGAGAACGGCATCGCCACCGCCGACGACACCCGCCGTGTCGACTACTACACCGGCGCCCTCGAAGCGGTCGCCGCAGCGATCGAAGACGGCCTCGACGTCCAGGGCTACCTCGCCTGGAGCGCCCTCGACAACTACGAATGGGGCTCCTACAAGCCCACCTTCGGCCTCATCGCCGTCGACCCCGTCACCTTCTCCCGCACCGCCAAGCCCTCCGCCGAATGGCTCGGCGGCCTGGGACGCACGCGAGAACTGCCGCGCGCCACGCGCTGACGGCCGCGATCGCGCCCCCGATCCGGGAGCCGGTGGCCCCTGACACCACCGGCTCCGCGCACCACCCCCTTCAACGACAGGCACCCGCACCGAACTTCCACCCGTTCCGCCCGCATTACTCCGGGAGTTGGACCGCATGAAACGTCGTACGTTCCTCACCGCCGCCGTCGCCGGTACCGCAGCCCTGGGCACCGCCACGTCCGCCACCCCGGCCGCGGCGGCGTCCCAGCGCCGCGCCGCGTCCGATCCCGCGCTGCCGCGCACCTGGTTCGAGGCGACCTACCGGTCCCTCACGGCCATGACCACCGATCCCGGCCTGGCCGCCGACAAGATCGACGTCAGCGGAGCCGGCACGCCGGTGCCCTCACCGCAGACCTCACCGACCAACATCGGCTGCGGACTGTGGTCGACCGTGACGGCGGCCGGCCTGGGAGTGATCTCGCCCTCCGTCATGCACCAGCGCCTCGACCGCACCCTCACGGCCGTGGAGGGCCTGGAGCGAGCGCACGGCTTCTGGTTCAACTGGTACGACCCACACGACGGATCGGTCCTCACCAGCTGGCCCGAGACGGGCGACCCGGTCCGGCCGTTCCTCTCCACCGTGGACAACGCCTGGCTGGTCACCGGCCTGAGGATCGCCGCCGACGCCGACCCGGAACTGCGCCCGCGTATCGCCCGGCTCCTCGCCGACGCCGACTGGTCCTACTACTACACCCCCTACGACCCTGCCGATCCGGTGGCCGGACCGGGCCAGCTGCGCGGCGGATACTGGCCCGACAAGCCCGGCAAGGGGGAGCCCACGGGCCACCACTACGGTGCCTTGAACACCGAACCCCGCATGGCGAGCTATCTCGGCATCGCCGACGGCTCCCTGCCCGCCGAGCACTACTGGCACCTCTTCCGCACCCTGCTGCCCGGCATGGGCCAGGAGCAGCAGCCCGAAGGCGCCTACGTCACGGTGGACGGCGTACAGGTATGGCAGGGCCATTACACGTACCGAGGCCGCAAGCTCGTGCCCACCTGGGGCGGCTCGATGTTCGAGGCCCTGATGGTGCCCCTGTTCGTGCCCGAACCCGAATGGTCTCCTCAGTCGTGGGGAGTCACGCACCGACGTTACGTACGCAGCCAGATCGAGCACGGCCTGACCGAGGAGAAGTACGGCTACTGGGGATTCTCGCCCGCGAGCATCCCCGAGGGCGGCTACCGCGAGTACGGTGTCGACGCGATCGGCATGCAGGAGGACGGCTACAACTCCCTGGGTGTCGTCACCCCGCACGCCTCCTTGCTCGCCCTGCCCCACGCCGCGACCGAGGCCATGGCCAACCTCACCGCCCTGGCACGCGACTTCGGCGCCGACGACGACCGGTACGGCTTCCGCGACTCGGTCGACACCGCCACCGGCCGGGTCAGCGACTTCGTCCTTGCCCTGGACCAGGGCATGATCGCCGCCGCCATCGCCCAGCATCTGCGTCCGGGCCTGCTGCAACGCCCCTTCCGCACGGGCGGCTTCCGCTCCCGCGTGCGACCGCTCCTCGGCAAGGAACGCTTCAGCCTCTGACGAACCCGAAGGGTCCTGCGAAGTCGACGGGCTTAGGTGAGCTCCTTCCGCATCAACGTGCACATCGTTTCGTAACGGCGCAACGATCCATCGGGGGCCTGCTCGTCCCACGAGTCCGGCTGACGGGCGTACGCGACATATCCGAGTCGTTCGTACAGTGCACGTGCCCGGGGATTGTTCTCCTCCACAGCCAGCTCGGCCAGGCGCAGACCGCGGTGCCGGATCCGCAGTTCCGCGGCCTGGACAAGGAACGTGCCGATCCCGCAGGACTGCAACGCGGGGTGGACCGCCAGCTGCCACAACGTGCCGACGCCCGCCTTGACCTGGTAGTCGACGCCGCCCTTCGCCACAGGGATGTCGGTTGCGGGACAGACCGCCAGGTAGTCGACCTCACCGGTCCGGACCCGCTCCAACTGCTCGGCGACGCCCGCCAGATGGTGGTCGGACCCTGCCCACCCGCACGACGCCAGGTCCGCGTGCACCAGGTCACGGACTGACAGCCTCAACACGATGTCGGTCGTCTTCGGTACCTCATGGCCGGCGTGGTCCACCGGCTACCGCTTCCCGACGGTGTAGGTCAGGTGGGTCACCCGGGATGACGCGTCCGCGCGGGTCTGGGTGAGGGTGAGGCGGTCCGGGTCCACACGGTCGAACAGGCGGATGCCCGTGCCGAACAGCACGGGCGCGAGGGTGATCGAGAACTCGTCGATCAGGCCGCTGTCCAGGTAGTCCTGGATCGTCTCGGCGCCGCCGGCGATGCGGACGTCACGGTCGCCGGCGGCCTGTCGGGCCTGGTCCAGTGCGCTGGAGATGCCGTCGTTGACGAAGTGGAAGGTCGTGCCGCCCGGCCGCTCCCACGGGTCACGCTTGGTGTGGGTTATGACGAACACCGGGGTGTGGAACGGCGCCTCCTCCGGCCATGCCAGCTCGCCGGCGTCGAACATGCGCTTGCCCATGACGCTCACGCCGGTGCGCTCGTACGTCGCCCGAGCGATGTCGTTGTCGAGTCCTTCCTCGCCGCCCTCGCCGAGCTTGAGGTTCTCCCGGAACCACCGCTGCGGGAACAGCCACGACTGCAACTCCGACCACTTCGTCATCCAGCGCTGGACCCTCGGGTCGTTCTGACCTCCGGGCGAGAAGACGTCCTCGACGGGCACGGCCTCCGGTGCCATGAAGCCGTCCAGCGACATCGTCACGCTGAAGAACACCTTCCCGGCCATCAGCCCTCCGCTTCCCTCGGTGTGGTCTCGTTCCGGGCGGTCTCGTTCCCGGTGAGTTCGGCGACGTAGGCCGCCAGGTGGCGCAGCGTCTGCCGGCCGCCCTCGATCGCGTGGTACTTGTCCACCGCCTCGTCGCGCAGCTCCTTGCTGGGGAACACCGTGCGCATCACGATCCGGGTCTCCTCGCCGGCCGGCTCGAAGGTCAGGACCGACTCGAAGGCGTTGGGGTCCTCGCGGGACTCGCCGTGCACCAGCGCGATCCGCTCCGGCGGGACGATCTCGGTCCAGGTGATCCACTCCTGGTAGTCGGTCCCGTCCGGCCCATGCATCACGAAGGACCAGGCCCCGCCCGCCCGGAACTCGAAGGACCGCGTCGTGGTGGTGAAGCCGTCCGGTCCCCACCACCGCGACAGGTGCCGGACCTGCGTGAACGCCTCGAACACCAGCTCCCGTGGGGCACCGATGGCCCGGGAGATCACGATCTCGCGGTCCGCGGTCGTGCGGTCGGGCCCGCCGCCGCTACTGGTCGTCGTCATCCGGTGGTTCCTCCTGCCTTGCCTGTTTCAGATCCCGCACGTACTCGTCCAGCCGGTCGAAGGTCTCGTTCCAGAACCGTTCGAAGCCGCCCACCCACTCGTGGACCGGCCGCAGCCCGCGGGCGTCCAGGCCGTACAGCCGCTGTTTGCCCGCCTCGCGCACCCGCACCAGTCCGACCTTGCGGAGCACCCGCAGGTGCTTGGACGCCTGCGGCTGGCTCATCCCGAGGTCCCGCGCCAGTTCGGTCACGGGCCGCTCGCCGCCCCGCAGCAGCATCAGGATCTCCCGCCGCTGCGGTTCGGCGATCGCGTTGAACGCGTCCGAGGTCGTCGCCGCTCGTGCCATGACCTCATCATATGCCTATATCGGCATGTGTCAACGGCCGTGTGAGGGCATCGCCTGCGGGGTCGCCGCGCCGATTCCTGCATCTACCTGCTCAGTCGAGCATTCGTGCGAAGAAGATGTCGCCCGATCGGCCTACACGAACCCCGCCCCGATGTGCGGCGTACCCCGTTCGGCCGCACGGTGGGCGTGACCAGGTTGCCGCCGAGCGACAGCTGTGATCGCTGTGCGGGGAGGCGTCATGATCGTGATTGCTCTGCTCGTCCCGGAGATACTGCTCATCGCGATGTTCGCGCTGACCGCCCTGGAAAACCTCCTGTTCCCGCCACCGGTACCCCGGCAGGAACAGGAGGTGATCGAAGAACAGCCGCTTCACCCTCACGGGCTGCCCGGCTCATCGGACTGACGCATCGCCCAGCTGCGCCGCTCCTCCCGCGGGCGCGGCACACGCCGCGCTCCGCGGGTCAGGCGTTGGGGTCGAAGGGGATGCCCGACGGCATGGAGTGCGCCAGTGCGTACGCGAAGTCGCCGTCCTTGATCTTGATGGTGGCTGCGCCGAAGTCGGCGCTCATCAGCTTGTCGCGGAAGCCGGGAGGGTAGCCGTTCCAGCCCACCAGGCGCGGGTAGAACCAGCCCCCGGTCACGTTCTCCGGGGGCTCGTCGTTGCTGTTGGCGAAGCGGAAGTCGTGGGTGGAGAGGCCGTCCTTGTGGTAGACGATCTTCGGGTGCGTGCCGTCGAAACGGACCGAGGAGCGGGCGGCCACCTGGTAGCTGGTGTGCTGGGACACGGAGACGTACTGGACCTCGTTGTTGTTGATCCACACGACGACGTGCTCCCAGTCGTGGGTGTGCCCGATGGCGAGCGGGCCGTAAGTCGCCTGGTCCTTCTCGAAGTAGCTGGCGTACACGACGGCACACCAGCCGTTGTTGCACTTCTCGCGTGAGTAGGTGTTGGCGTTGGCGAGTTGGGCGTAGTCGTGGCAGTGACCGTTGACGTCGCCGCCGAGTTTCAGACCCGGGTTGATGGTCCCGTCGGCGCCGATGGCTGCCGTGGCGTAGCAGCCGTCGCCGTCGTAGTCGTAGGCGGGGGAGAAGGTCTGCTCCAGACCGTCGGCGTTCTGCGGCAGCAGGGTGAGGACGTTCGCGTGGGCGCTCGCCGGAACGGCCACGACGAGCGCCATCGCGCCCACCGCTGCCAGCAGGGTCTTGGTCAGGGACTTCACGTGGGGCATGACGGCTCCTCGTCGGGCAGTTCGCGTCAGCAGTACAGGTTGCTGCCCGGTGAGACACCGAGGATCTGGGTGAAGCGCTGGTAGGCGTCGACACGGCTCTGCACCTGGGCCGGGTTCTTGCCGTCGCATTCGAGGGAGCCGTTGATGCTACGGATGGTCTGGCCGAATCCGGCGCCGTTCACCATGGCGTTGTGCGGGGTCATGGTGCCCGGTCCTGACTGGGTGTTCCAGTACCACAGGCCGGTCTTCCAGGCGACCGAGGCGTTGTTCTCCACCTGCCAGGGGTTGTTGAGCAGGTCGATGCCGAGCGCGTCACCGGCCGCCTTGTAGTTGAAGTTCCAGCTGAGCTGGATCGGGCCGCGTCCGTAGTACGCCGCCTGCCCGGCCGGGCAGCCGTAGGGCTGACTCCAGTC